>JBDTQN010000029.1:0-16561 GCA_039932215.1 Pseudolysinimonas sp.
TGGTCGGGTCGAAGCCGCGCCAGTCGCCGCAGAACCACTCCACCCAGGCGTGCGATTCCCCGGCGATCGTCTCGCCGATCGCCGCGTCGGGCTTGGGGTGCAGGTACCCGCTGACGTATCGCGCAGGAATACCCGCCGAGCGCAGCGCGCCGAGCGCGAGGTGCGTGATGTCCTGGCAGACGCCGCGCTTCTGGTCCCACGCTTCTGCCGCCGTGGTGTGCACGCCGGTGACGCCCGACATGTACTCGATCCGGTCGCCGATGGCCTCGCAGATCTGCAGCGCCGCATCGCACGGCGTCGCCGCGGTCGTGACGATGTCGCGCGCGATCTCGACGACCTCGGCGGGCGGCGCCGTGCGCGGAGTCTGCTCGAGCTGCTCGACGTACTCCGTCTTCAACTCGATCCGGTCGGCGAGGGTCTCCCAGGTGAGCCGGTGCTCGGGATGCTCGCGCGGGCGCACCTCCACGAGGGAGGTCGCCGTGAGCGACAACTCGCTGTGCGGCGTGAGGATCTCGAACGACGACACCCGCGTGCCCCAGTAGTCGACGTAGCTGTGACTCGATGAGATCGGCAGGATCTCGATGTTCGAATAGAGCACCAGCTGACCGTCGGAGCTCACCGGCAGCATCCGGGCCTCGTTGTACGACGCGGTGACCTCGCCGTTGTAGTGGAAGCCGGTGATGTGCTTGATACGCAGCCGGTTCACGAGCTGTCTCCCACCCAGCTGGCCACGTCGTTCGTGGGGAAGTAGCGCTGACGGATCGCCTCGCTGGTCGCGCTCGTCGCTGCCTGGACGGTGTCCATGTGGGTGGGCAGGTCGTCGATGATGTCGGCGATGGGCCGGTACTCCAGTTCACTTCGGATCTGCCCGAGCAGGCGCAGGGCGCTGTCCCCGACCCCGAGTCGATCGGTGGGCGGCGCGATGTCGCGCATCATCTGCTCGGCTCGGGTCACCGAGAACATGATGCTGCGCGGGAACAGCCGATCCAGCAGCAGGAACTCGGCCGCGTTGCGTGCGCTCGGCACGCCGCGATAGGTGCGCAGGTAGGCCTCGTACGCGCCGACCGAACGCAGGATGGTGGTCCAGCTGGGCCCGCTGGCTTCGGTGAGTGAGCGGGTGGCCAGCAATCGCGCGGTCATGTCGGCGCGTTCGAGGCTGCGGCCGAGGGTGAAGAAGCTCCACGCCTCGTCGCGGCTGCTCGCCGATTCGAGGATGCCGACGGCCAGCGCCGACCGTTCACGGACCCAGGCGAAGAACTCGTGCACCTTGTCGCTGGCGACCTTGCGCGGCATCCGGGCTCTGGTGGTGTTGAGCACCTCCCACAGCTCGGTGCTGATGACCTCGCGGGCGCGGCGTGCGTTCTCGCGCGCGGCGTTCAACGAATAGGCGATGGACGCCGGCTGGTTGCGGTCGACGGCGAGGATCGCGAGCACGTCGCTGCGGGCCACCGGCGCGTCGTTCTCGACCTCGGTTCCCATCACACTGAGCAGCGAGCGGCAGGCGAGGTCTTCTTCGATCCACGGGTCTTCGAGCAGCAGCTGCAGGTGCACGTCGAGGATGCGCGCGGTGCCGTCGCTGCGCTCGATGTAGCGCCCGATCCAGAACAGGCTCTCGGCGATGCGGCTCAGCATGTCGCCTCCGGAGCCTGTTGAGACTGTTGCTGCTGCTCCTGCTGGTCGCGGCGCGGGGCGTCTTGCGGGTTGTGGTCTTGCAGGTGCGACTCGGCGCTGATGATCGGGATCGACTGCGTCACGGCGGCCTGATCGGCAACGAGGCCCTGCACGTCGTGATCACGGGTGCGGATCGGGTCGAGCCCGACCACCCAGGTGTCTTTCGAGCCGCCGCCCTGCGAGCTGTTGACGACGAGTTGGCCAGCCGGAAGCGCGACGCGCGTCAACCCACCCGGCAGCACCCAGACATCCTCACCGTCGTTCACGGCGAACGGCCGCAGGTCGGCGTGACGGGGGCGCATCCCGTCTTCCACCAGGGTCGGGATGGTGGAAAGCTGCACGACCGGCTGCGCGATCCAGCCGCGCGGGTCGGCACGCAGTCGGGTGGCGAGCTCGTCGAGCTGCGCCTTGGACGCGTCGGGCCCCACCACGAGCCCCTTGCCGCCCGAGCCGTCGACCGGTTTCACCACCAGTTCGTCGAGACGATCGAGCACCTCTTCGAGGGCACCCGGGTCCTCGAGCCGCCAGGTGTCGACGTTGGGGATGATCGGCTCTTCAGACAGGTAGTACCGAATCAGGTCGGGCATGTAGGTGTAGACGAGCTTGTCGTCGGCGACTCCGTTACCGACCGCGTTGGCGATCGTGACATTGCCGAGCCGGGCCGCGAGCATCAGCCCCGGCGACCCCAGCATCGAGTCGGCGCGGAACTGCAGCGGGTCGAGGAACTCGTCGTCGACGCGACGGTAGATCACGTCGACCCGGGTCGGCCCGGCCGTGGTGCGCATGAACACGCGTCCGCCCGAGCAGAACAGGTCCCGGCCCTCGACCAGCTCGACGCCCATCAGGCGTGCCAGCAGGGTGTGTTCGAAGTAGGCGGAGTTGTAGACGCCGGGGGTCAGCACGACGATCGTCGGGTCGTCGACCCCGTCGGGGGCGGATGCGCGCAGCGACTGCAGCAACCGCTGCGGGTAGTCGCCCACCGGCCGCACCCGCATCGACACGAACAACTCGGGAAGCGTCTGGGCCATGACCCGGCGGTTCGAGATCACGTAGCTGACGCCCGAGGGCACCCGCACGTTGTCTTCGAGGACGCGCCAGCCGCCCACCTCGTCCCGGATGAGGTCGATGCCGGAGACGTGGATGCGCACCCCGTTCGCGGTGACGATCCCGGCCGCCTCACGATGGAAGTGGCTCGACGAGCTGATGAGCCGTGCCGGAATGACCCCGTCGATCACCGCGCGCTGCTCGCCGTACACGTCGGCGAGGAACTTCTCGAGCGCGCGAACGCGCTGCTTGACGCCCGACTCGACGGTGATCCATTCCTCCTGCGGGATCACGCGCGGCACGGCGTCGAGCGGGAACGGCCGTTCTTCGCCGGCGAAGTCGAACGTGACGCCCTGGGCGAGGTAACTGCTGGCGAGGGCGTCAGTGCGGCCGCGCAGTTCGTCTTTGCTCATCTTGGCGAGCGCGGCATGGATCTCGCGGTACGGCTCGCGTGCGTGGGCGTCGTCGGCGTGCGTCGGGTCGGCGAACATCTCGTCGTACGGGGGCGCGCCCTTGCGTGCCTTGGCTGTCCCGATTGGGGCGCCGTAGCCCTCGAACAGGTTCGCCATGTGCCGAGCCTAGTTGCGCCGTGTTGCACCGATGTTTCGGCTACCGGGCCTCGTGGGGCCGATAGGGTCTGCGCATGGAGGGCCGCGATCTCGATGCACCAGAAATGCACCGTGGACGAGCACGGTCTGTGGCAGGTCTTGCCGCTACCGGCGCCGCGGCGGTCGGTGCGGGTCTCGTATTCATTGGCGGCGCGCAGCCAATCTGGGTTCGCGTCCCGGCGACCGCGTCGTTCGTGCTGCTGCTCACCGCCCTCGTGTTGTTCTCGTGGGCCTCCACTTACCGTCGAGCCGGAACCGTGAACGAGACCCATGCCCAAACGAGCCAACGATTCGTGAATGCGATCAAACGCATTTCCCTAGCCGGCTCGATCGTGTCGATTGTCGCAGTGGCCGCACTCGCGGCCGCAGTTGCCACCAACGCGTTCTGGTCGGTCGAAGCGCGGCCGGTCTTCGTGACGACCCTCGAGCCAATAGATCTGCCGCCCTGTCCAGGCCTCGCCAATCCCTTCGAGGCGACCTTGCTGTCTCGGATCGAGACAGGTGAACCCCTGCACTTAACGGTATCTGCGGAGGAGTGCGGGGCGGCGGTTGGGATCGACATCTACGTGCCGCAAGGCACTGTCCGCTCCGTGGTCGTGCGCTGAGCCGTGCCCTCCTTCATCTCCCTCCGCTGGGCGCCACTACAGGCGCTCGATGCGGAATGGGAACTATGCGTATGGAACGCTGTCCACGCGCTTCAGATGGATCAGGTGGTTTCAATGTTGCGACCGGAGGCGAGCGAGTTGCCCGACCTGGCGATATTCGCGTACCCAGCTTCGGCGCATCGAGCAATCGCTAAGGGATCGGCGTTATCTGACGCGCTGGCGCTATTTCCAGGTATCGACACCCGGCGCGTCGCCGTCACCGCACTCGCTGAGTCGAGCCCGCCGATTACGTTCCCGCAGGTTCAGAAGATCGTTACAGAACAGGCCGCGGGTCCTGGCGAGCGCTACCCGGCACGATGCGAAACGCCCGATGATCTCGTGGCTCAAATCGTCAAATGGCTCACGCTGGTCGGCCGCCCCTTGAACTTGGTCGCGGCGACAGGGCCGCGGCCATACTCTGTCGACTCCGTGATGAGCGGATCGCAAGAAATGAAACCTTGGGACGTCCTATGACTGAATCAGAGTGGATCGTGGCTTGCGTAGCGCCGTCAACCATTGCGCCGCACCCCAACTTCAGTATCGAGTCAACAAATCACGCGGCTCTATTGGCCCTTATCGCTGACTACAGAATTCAGGATCTGGCAAGATACGAGACTTCAACTCCGATCGACGCGCCCCAATGGAAGAACACGCTTGTGCAGGCCGCGCGCGATTCGCTGGTTGTCGGGACGCAGTCGCAGGCCGCGGAGACCCTAGAGTCGCTGGCCGAGGAGACGCGCCTTCCAATCGGCGCCCGCGCTGCCGCTGCTGCACTCGCAGGCCTTGCAAGAGTCGAACTCGATCAGGCGGAAGATGCAGCAGCGTTTCTTGGCCAGCTTGCTTTAACGCTGGAAACGACACCTGCCACCCGATCAGCCCGAGCGGTCCACGCGTTCCTGGAGCTGCATGCGGCGGCACGCGCCTGGGATGCACGCGACAGAGCCGGAGCACTCACCTGGGCCACCCTCAGTTTGGCATCAGCATCATCCCGCGACGGGCAGTTCGACAAGTTTGAGGTCTCACGCGGCATCTCCTGGTCGGCGTCCCAAACGATGCAGGACGTAGTGCGCACAATTTCGCAGCACGCCAACGCTCTAATCGGTCGAGCGGAAGGGATAGGGGGCCGGCGTTGGATCGAAATCGTACGATCGAAGTCAACCTGGGCCGACATGCGGATCGACCTCAAGGCGGCTCGCCGAGATGCGCTGTTCGCGGAACGCGCCTTCACCGCCCTAACGGATCCGATTACTCGCCGCGAACGCTTTGGGGGCTCGGATGAAGTCACATCGGCTGTCGGCGCGCTGCTCGTCGCGGAATTGAGCGGAGATGTAAACGGCATCAGCCAGAACCGCGAGTCGCTGGCACGCTATCGGTTGCTGATGGGCGCCGACGCCTGGGAGACAACTGAAGCGCTCAGGCTTCTCCGTAGCGCCAACTCATTGGAGGCGCTGACTGACGCCTTGCAACTTGTGCGCTCGACCGGCCCCAACGATGCTCTCGCGGCAGCGGGAAGGCAGGTGCTGTCGCTGTTGGAAAGCCGCGGCCCGTCGGCGATTGGCCGCTGCGAAATCGCAGTGCTCGCGAACACATTCGATTTCCTGACTGGGCCCGAAGTTCAACTCGCAGCGAACGTGTTACTTGCGATCGCCGACAGCACGGCCGCCGATGCCTCACGACTCGAAACGGGACAGTTGTGGCGCACAATCGGCGACATGCTCCAGCTATCGGAGTTGGACGACGAGACCGCTGCGGCCGCCGCTCGCGCAATAAGGCCAGGGTCAGGGATCGGCGAGCAGACGCTTGCCGCGCTCGCGAGTTCGATCAACTGGGACAGCGTCTCGGACGCGACGAAGCAGCTCTGGGTTCAGGCTTCTACGGAGTTCGAGACCGTGTATTACGGCAAGCTCGTGAGACGCGAGGTGTTCCCATCTGTACCGATGGACACGCCGGATGATCTCAATTTCGTTGTCGACGTACTGACGGTGGTCGATTCGAGCAAGCGTCCTCCGGATCGCGCCTACCAAGCCGTGTCTCGGGAGCTTGCGCGCCTCCGGGAATCGGCCGCACATCGCAAAGGCTTCTCCGTCGGTGGGCCCGATGCGCCGGACCTGGCTGTTCTTCTCCTGGACCGAAGTTTCGATAAGTCAACCTGGGCCGATCTGGTCGACTTTTGGTTGGACGCCCAAGTTCACACTGAGCAGAAGACCGGATCGCTAAACCGCTTCACGCGGCTTAGGCCCGACGTCCAGGGTGCCGAAGCTGGCTCTGCAGATGCGTGGGGATTCCTGGTCGCCCAGCATGCCTCGGCGGGCATGTTCGGCTCTGGGACCTTCGCACTATTCCCCGCTGCACTGCGAGCCGCGGCAGTTCTGGGGACGGTCAATGCCAGCCGCGCCCAGGAGATGTGCTTGAAGCTAGCTGGCGGCGATGTGAGGTCGCGGATCGAGTCCGCTCGATCGGTGGGGGTGATTGCCGATGTTTTCGGCGAGCACAGTTGGGGCCATACCGCGCTCCTACTACTCGCCCTCGACAGAGATCCGGTCGTCCGCGCGGAGGCGTCCAGATCTATTGGCCTTGTCGGCCTACACGATTCGGCTGTTCACGACCAGGTGCGCGTGAAGATCATTGACCTTCTCAACACTCAAGGCGTGGCAATTCCTATCTCCGTGCTGCGGGGACTCTATGACTTTTTGAGCCGGTCGAGCGCTGGCCTCCCCCTCGATATCAAAGCGACTATCGAACAGCTCGCCGCGTCTCACCCTTCGGCATTTGTCCGAACCACGGCTGGAGAGGTATCGCACGTTGGGGCAGAGCGGCACGACTGAGGGTTACCTCCGCCGCGTGCTGTCGCGCACCACCAGCTCGGGCTGGAAAACGACCTGCCGCGGTTCCAGCTCGGAGTCTGCCGCCTCTTCCAGCAGGATGCGCACGGCCGTCTCGCCGATCAACTGGCTCGGTTGCCGGATCGACGGCAGCGGCACGACGGCGGCCGCCGCGAAGTCGATGTCGTCGAACCCGATCAGCAGGATGTCGCCCGGAACCAGCAGCGAGCCGTTCATGACGAGCGCCTGCAGCAGGCCCATGGCGACGAGGTCGTTCGCGGCGAACACCGCGTCGAGGCGCTCGGCCAGCGGCCGGGCGACCAGCGCCTCGCCGATCCGTCGCCCTTCGAGGACGGTGAGTGCGCCGGTCTCGAGCACCTCGAGCTGGGAGCCGGCCACGGCATCCACTGCTTGGCGCGCGCCCAGGTGCCGGTCGGAGACCTGCCGGATCTCGAACGGACCCCCCACGAAGGCGAGCCGGCGGCGGCCAGCGGCGAGGAGATGCTCGGCGGCCAGCCGCCCCCCGGCGACGTCATCGACCGAGACCGAGCTGAGGGTTCCGTCGACACTGAGCCGGTCGACGAGCACCGCCGGTGTGCCCCGCGACCGCAGCCGGGCGAGCCGCGCGCCGACATCGCCGAACGGTGAGATCAGCACCCCGTGCACGCGCTGCTCTTCGAACAGGTCGAGGTAGGTCGCTTCGCGAGTGCTGTCTTCGTCGCTGTTGCCGAGCAGAATGCTGAGGCCGTTGGCGGCGGCGGCGTCTTCAGCGCCGCGCGCGACGTCGGTGAAGAACGGGTTGCGCACGTCGAGCACCACCAGTCCGATGGTGGTGCTGCGCCCGGCGCGCAGCTGGCGCGCGGCTTCGTTGCGCACGTAACCGAGGTCGGCGATCGCCGCGTGTACCCGCTCGACGACAGCGGCCGAGACCTTGTCGGCGCGGTTCAGCACGTTCGAGACGGTGCCTACCGAGACGCGCGCCCGCTCGGCGACATCGCGGATGCTGACGGCGGGCATGAAGGCACCTTACTGTCGAGGGTATGAGCGATGTAGCCCATGTCCCCACGCGCGGTCAGCAGCTCGCGGCCACCCTCGAGCCGCTGACGGTGGGCACCTCGCCGCTGGGCAAACGAGCCGAGCGGGGCGAGCTGCTGGCCGACGCGATGCTCGCTTCGCCGTACCGTCAGCTCGACACGTCGAACAACTACGCCAACGGCGAGAGCGAGAAGCTGCTGGGCGCGGCGATCCGGCGGCTGGGTGGCCTGCCAGACCACAAGGTGGTGTTCTCGAAGGTCGACGCCGACCCGGTGACCGGGGTGCTGGATGCCGACCGGGTGCGCCGCTCCTTCGACGAGACCCGCGCGCGGTTGGGTCTCGAAACCCTGCCGCTGCTGCACTTCCATGACCCGTACATGCTCGAGGTGCGCGACGCGATGGCGCCGGGCGGCCCGGTGTCGGCACTGATCGCGCTGCGCGACGAAGGCGCCGTCGGCGCGATCGGCATCGCGGCGGGCAAGCGCTCGCTCATGGAGGAGTACGTGCGCACCGACGCGTTCGACGCGGTGCTGAACCACAACCGCTGGACTCTCGTCGACCGCTCGGCCGACACGCTGTGGAACCTGGCGACCGAACGCCGCATGACGGTGTTTAACGCCGCGCCGTTCGGCGGCGGCATCCTCGCGGGGTCGACGACGCGGGGTCCCCAGTACGCCTACAACGAGGCGTCACGCGACTTGCTGTCATTCATCGACCGGCTCGAGGCGCTCGCGACCGAGTGGGGAATCGAGCTCGCCGCAGCGGCCGTGCAGTTCTCGGTCGGCGACCCCCGCATCCACTCGACCGTCGTGGGGATGTCGTCGATCGCACGCCTCGAGTCGCTGCCGGGGCTGGCGTCGGAATCGATTCCGGACGGCTTCTGGGATGCGTTCCAGGCGCTCGGAACGCCGCCCCCCTCGCCCGCCGCGTAGTCGGTGGCCGCGCGTAGGTTCAGGTCATGGTGGATTACAAGCTCGAACTCGTTGCCCTCCCGGTCGCCGACGTCGACCGTGCCAAGACCTTCTACGGCGACACCCTCGGGTGGCCGGTCGATCACGATCAGGTGGTGAGCGATGAGGTGCGCTTCGTGCAGGTCACACCACCCGGATCCGCCTGTTCGATCGCGTTCGGGCTCGGCATCAGCGACATGGTGCCCGGGTCGCTGAAGGCGCTGCAGGTGGTCGTCGCGTCGGCCGACGAGGTGCACGCCGATCTCACCGCGCGCGGGGTGGAGTGCAGCGCGATCGACGACCAGCCGTGGGGCCGGTTCGTGCATTTCAGCGACCCCGACGGCAACTCCTGGTCGTGCCAGCAACTGCCCGCGTGGAGCGCCGGCGCGCAATAGCCTGGGGCGCATGACCGACGCCGGACGCACCTGGGCGGGCACTCACACCTTCGCCGCCCCCCGCATCCTGAACGCCAGCACCGTCGAACAGGTTCAGGATGCCGTGCGCGCCCGCGCCGGTCGGGTGCGGGCATTGGGCACCCGGCATTCGTTCCACGACCTCGCCGACACCGACGGAACCCTGATCACGGTGACGGGAATCGACCCCGACCCGCGTCTCGACGAGTCGGCGGGTACCGTGACGGTCGGCGGCGGCATCCGGTACGGCGAACTCGCGCTCTGGCTCGAGCAGCGCGGGTGGGCGCTGCACAACCTGGGCTCGCTGCCGCACATCTCGGTCGCCGGCGCGACGGCGACGGCGACCCATGGGTCGGGCAACACCCTCGGCACCCTGTCGACGGCGGTACGCGCGCTCGACTTCGTCGACGCGACCGGCGAGCTGCGGCACGTGGGTGCGAACGACACCGACTTCACAGGTTACGTGGTGCACCTCGGTGCGATCGGCATCGTCACTCGGGTCACGCTCGCGGTCGAGCCGACCTATTCCGTGCGCCAGGACGTCTACGCAGGTCTGCCGTGGGATGAACTGCTCGACGATCTCGAGGGCGTGACCGGCTCGGGCTACAGCGTGAGCGTGTTCACGAAGTGGGCCGACGAGGTGGTGGGCGCGGTGATCCGCAAGACGCGCCTCGAGCCGGGGATCGAACCCGACCTGCCCCCGATCTGGCGCGGCGCGACCATGAGCGGAGAGCTCGGCCTCTTCGAGGTCGACAACTGGACCGAGGTCGGCGGCGTACCCGGCCCGTGGCTGCACCGCATGCCGCACTTCCGGCTCGAGGGGACGCCGTCGGCGGGCAACGAGATCCAGACGGAGTACTTCGTCGCGCGATCGGATGGCCCGGCGGCGCTGCGGGCCGTGCGCGAACTCGGAGATCGCATCGACCCGCACCTGATCATCACCGAGCTGCGCACCATGGCCGCAGACGACCTGTGGCTGAGCGGCGCGTATGGTCGCGAGACGCTGGCGATCCACTTCACGTGGCTGCCGCATCCGGATGCCGTGGCCGGCTTGCTGCCCGATATCGAGCGGGCGCTCGCCCCGTTCGACGCCCGTCCGCACTGGGGCAAGTGGCACCGTCTCGACGCGGCGCGCCTCGCCGCCGTGCACCCGCGCGTGCCCGATTCGAGGGAGCTGTTCGCCCGGCTCGACCCCGACGGCGTCTTCTCCAACGCGCACCTCGAGCGGCTCGGTCTGCGCCGCTGACGCGACCGAGCACGTCTGCGTCGAATGGGCGCTCCCGGCGAGGGTCGTAACCGAAACGTTTCAATTTTGAGTTGACGTGCGCGGCGCGACGCTGTTAGCGTCACAGATACCCGCTGGATTGAAACGATTCATTCTGGCAGCCCACATCTCAACGGAGAGACCCGGCGTGACCACCACCCCCACCCCCCTGCTCGCCCTGGACGGCGCGAGCAAGACGTTCGGGCCCGTGGTCGCACTCGCTGAGGGCACGGTCGACGTTCTTCCGGGCGAGATCCACGCACTCGTCGGAGAAAACGGCGCGGGCAAGTCGACGCTCGTGAAGATCCTCGCCGGGCTGTACCACCCCGACCGTGGCGACTTCCGCGTCGACGGAAAGCCGGTCGCGTTCCGCAGCGTCGCCGACAGCAAGGCCGCGGGCATCTCGGTCATCTACCAGGAGCCCACGCTGTTCCCCGATCTCACCGTGGCCGAGAACATCTTCGTCGGGCGCCAGCCCCGCGGGGCGGCCGGCCTCATCAGCCGCAGCGCCATGCGCCAGAAGGCCCGCGAACTGTTCACGCAGCTCGGGGTGCCGATCGACCCCGATCGTCTCGCCGAGGGCCTGTCGATCGCCGACCAGCAGATCATCGAGATCGCGAAGGCGATTTCGCTCGACGCCCGCGTGCTCGTCATGGACGAACCGACCGCCGCCCTCTCCGGCGCGGAGGTCGAGCGCCTGTTCGCCGTCGCCCGCACCCTGCGCGACCAGGGCGCCGGCATCCTGTTCATCTCGCACCGCTTCGACGAGGTCTTCGCGCTCTGCGACCGCATCACGGTCATGCGCGACGGCCGGTACATCGCGACGCACCAGACAGCGAAGACCTCGGTCAACGAGATCGTGCGCGAGATGGTCGGCCGCGACATCGCCGCCCTCTACCCGAAAGAAGATGCCGAGATCGGCGACGTCGTGCTGACCGTCGACCACCTCAGCCGGGCGGGTGTCTTCGATGACGTGAGCTTCACGGTGCGCGCGGGCGAGATCGTCGGACTCTCGGGCCTGGTGGGCGCCGGGCGCACCGAGGTCGCCCGCGCCGTCTTCGGCATCGACCCGTACGACACCGGCACGGTCACGTTCCAGGGTGCGCCGCTGCCGCGCCACAACCCGATGGCCGCGATCAATGCGGGGATCGGGTTCGTTCCCGAAGACCGGCGCAAGCAGGGGCTCGTGATGGACCTGTCTGTCGCGCGCAACACCGCACTCACGCTCCGGCACCGCCTCGCCCGCTTCGGCCTGATCAGCGCGCGCCGCGAGCGCGACGCGGCCGCCGAATGGACATCGCGCCTGCAGGTCAAGGCGGGTTCGCCCGACATCGCCGTGTCCACTCTCTCCGGCGGCAACCAGCAGAAGGTGGTGCTCGCCAAATGGCTGGCCACCGAGCCGACCCTGCTGATCGTCGACGAGCCCACCCGCGGCATCGACGTCGGCACCAAGGCCGAGGTGCACCGCCTGCTCTCGCAGCTAGCCGGACGCGGCATCGCGATCCTGATGATCTCGTCCGAGCTTCCCGAGATCCTGGGGATGGCTGACCGGGTGGTCGTGATGCGGGAGGGCCGCGTGACCGCCGAACTCACCCGCGCCGAGGCCACGCCCGAGTCGGTCATGCACGCATCGACCGCCGCCGACGACGAGGCGGTGGCCCGATGAATGCCATGCGCTCGTTCGTACGGCTGCGCGAACTCCCCGTCTCGGTCGCGCTCGTGCTGCTCGTGTTGCTGACCTTCCTCGCGAACCCGCGCTTCCTCACGCCGCAGAGCACCAAAGACCTGCTGCTGAACGCGACGATCATCATCATCCTCGCGACCGGGCAGGCCGTCGTGCTGATCACCCGCAACGTCGACCTGTCGGTCGGGTCGATGGTCGGCATCACCGGCTTCCTCACCGGCACGCTGTTCGCGGCGTTCCCCGGCATCCCGATCCCGGTCGTGTTCCTCGCCGGCATCGCGATGGGCGGTCTGCTCGGAGCGGTGAACGGGGCGCTGGTCGCCTCGGTGCGGGTGCCGGCGCTGGTCATCACCCTCGGAACCCTCTACATCTACCGCGGCATCAACAATGCGTGGGCGGGCGGAAAAGAGTACTTCTCGGGCGACCGTCCCAAGGCGTTCGGAAACCTCTCGGTCGACACGTTCTTCGGCCTGCCGATCATCACCATGCTCGCGATCGGCGTGATCATCGTGCTCGGCATCCTCCTCGCCGGCACCCGCACCGGCCGCGACCTGTACGCGATCGGGTCCGATCCCGACGCGGCCCGAGTGTTCGGCATCCCGGTCGGCCGACGTGTCTTCCTGGCCTTCGTCATCAACGGCCTGCTGGCCGGGCTCGGCGGGGTTCTCTACGCCTCACGCTTCAGCTCGGTCGGGGCGACCACCGGCACCGGGCTCGAACTGGATGTCGTGGCGGCCGCCGTCGTCGGTGGGGTCGCGATCTTCGGCGGCTCGGGCACCGTCGTCGGTGCGGCGATCGGAGCCCTGCTGCTCACCACGATGACCAGTTCGCTGACGGCCGTGAGGGTTGACAAGTTCTGGCAGCAGGCCGTCGTCGGCGTGCTGATCCTGGCGGCCATCATCATCGACCGCATCGCCAAGCTGCGCACCGCTCGCAAGCTCAGAGTGACCGAGGCCCACGATGGCTGATACCACCTCCGTCATCGCCGCCGAAGCGCGCGTCCGCACCGGGGCGGCGCGGGTCCTGCTGAGCCGCGACGGCATCCTGTATGCGGTCCTGATCGTGTTCTTGCTGATCGCCGTGCTCTTCCTGCCGCGCTTCGGGTCGACCATCACCGTCGGCTACTTACTGCTCGATGCGATCCCGGTGCTGCTGCTCGCCCTGCCGATGACGCTGATCATCATCACCGGCGAGATCGACCTGTCGGTCGCCAGCATCGTCGGCATGACCGCGTCGATCATCGGCACTCTCACGATGAACGGGACCGAGTTCGGCGTGGCGGCCCTGGTCGGGCTACTGGGTGGTGTGCTCGCCGGGGTGCTCAACGGCATCCTGATCGCGTTCGTCGGGCTGCCCTCGCTCGCCGTGACGATCGGCACCCTGGCGCTGTACCGCGGACTCGCGCTGGTGTTCATCGGCGACAACGCGATCGGCGACTTCCCGAAGGACCTCGCGGCGTTCACCACCTCGAAGCTCGGCGGCACCGGCATCCCCACCGTCATGATCGGCGTGCTCATCATCATCGCCGCGTTCGTCGTCGTCCTGCACTTCACGCCCTTCGGTCGCGGTCTGTACGCGCTGGGCTACAGCAAAGAGGCGGCGACGTTCGTCGGCATCCGGGTGAACAGGGCGAAGTTCTGGCTCTACGTCGCCAGCGGGCTGGTCTGCGGGATCGTGGGCATCTACTGGGTGCTGCGCTACTCCAGTGCCCGCAGCGACAGCGCCGTGGGGCTCGAGCTGACCGTCATCGCGGCTGTGCTGCTCGGCGGGGTCTCGATCTTCGGCGGCCGAGGCACTATCGCCGGCGCTCTCGGCGGCGTGCTGCTGATCGCCTCGATCAACTACGCGCTCCGCCTGCAGCGCATCCCCGACGTCATCCTCATCACCATCACCGGCACCCTGCTCATCGTGTCCGTCGTCGGCCCGAGCGTCTTCGCCTCGGCCCGGCAATGGCTGCACGTGCGCCGGGTGCGCCGCACACTTCCCCACGCGAACAGCGCGGGGACCGGAAGCGCCTAACCACATCGGCGCTCCCTTCACCACGAAAGAAGGAATACACAATGGAGTTGATTCGCAACGGAGGCCGCGCGAAGCGTGCCCTCACCATCACCGCAGCCGCGGCGGCGGTCGCGCTGGTTCTCGGCGGCTGTGCTGCCGCGGGTGGCGACGGAGGCGGGGACGCAGGTGGAAGCGAAGGTGCTTCGATCACGTTCATCCCGAAGAACCTGAACAACCCGTACACGAACGTCGAACTGCGCGGTGGCGAAGAAGCCTCCGAGGAGCTCGGCCTCACGTACAACTCGGTCGGATCGCTCGAGGCCGCGGCCGACAGCCAGATCCCGTTCATCCAGACCGAGGTGCAGAACGGCACTCAGATCGTCGCGCTTGCGGCGAACGACCCGAACGCTCCGTGCGCCGCGCTGAAGGAAGCGAAGGACGGTGGCGCCGCCATCATCACCTTCGACTCCGACACCGACGTCTCGTGCCGCGACCTGTTCATCACGCAGGTCGAGGAGAAGGAGGTGGCCCTCGGCCAGCTCCGTCAGCTGTTCGACCAGATCGGTGGCGAAGGCGACATCGCGATCCTCTCGGCTGCCGCCACGGCGAGCAACCAGAACGCCTGGATCGCCGCCATGGAGCAGGAGATCGCCGACAACCCCGACTACGAGTGGAACCTCGTCGCCACGGTCTACGGCGATGACGACGACAACAAGTCGTTCCAGGAGGCCCAGGGCCTGCTGCAGTCGTACCCCAACCTGAAGGGCATCATCTCGCCCACGACGGTCGGTATCGCTGCAACGGCTCGCTACCTCTCCACCTCGGAGTACAAGGGCAAGGTCGCGCTCGTCGGCCTCGGTCTGCCGCCCCAGATGAAGGAGTACATCAAGGACGGCACCGTCACGGCGTTCGCCCTCTGGGACCCGTCCGACATCGGCTACCTGACCGCGTACGCGGGTAAGGCACTGCTCGACGGCACGATCACCGGCGCGGAAGGCGACACCTTCGACGCCGGCAAGCTCGGCTCGTACACCGTCGGCAAGGACGGCCGCGTCGTCGTGGGCTCGCTGCTCGAGTTCAACGCCGACAACATCGACGACTACGACTACATCACGTTCTAGTCGCCTCATCGGTGCGGGGGCGGCGAACGTCGCCCCCGCACCACCCACCGCCCGTCCGTCTCACCGGGGGAAGGATCACCATGCAACGCGTCTGCTTCCAGCTGCAGGTCGACCCTTCCCGCCTCACTGAATACCGCGAGCGCCACGCCGCCGTCTGGCCCGACATGCTCAAGGCTCTGGCAAGCACCGGCTGGCACAACTACTCGCTCTTCCTCCGCGCCGACGGCATGCTGATCGGCTACTTCGAAACACCTGACCTGGACGCCGCCCTCGCGGGCATGGCTGCCACCGACGTCAACAGCCGCTGGCAGGCCGAGATGTCGCCCTTCTTTCTCGACCTCGAGGGTGCAGCGCCCGATACCGGCTTTCTGCGCCTGACCGAGGTGTTCCACCTCGAAGACCAACTACGCGACACGGAAACCTCATGACCCACTTCGACACCATCGCCCCTCGCCTCGCCGAGCAGGCCATCGAGCTCCCGTCCTGGGCGTTCGGCAACTCGGGCACCCGCTTCAAGGTGTTCACGCAGCCGGGTGTTCCCCGCGACCCGTTCGAGAAGGTCTCTGACGCCGCGCAGGTGCACAAATACACGGCTCTTGCCCCGACCGTCTCGCTGCACATCCCGTGGGATCTGGTCGACAGCTACTCCGATCTGGCGAAGCACGCCGACGACAACGGGGTGGCGCTGGGCACCATCAACTCGAACACGTTCCAGGACGACGCCTACAAGCTGGGCAGCCTCACGCACTCCGACCCGAAGACGCGTCAGAAGGCGATCGACCACCACTTCGCCTGCATCGACGTGATGAACGAGACCGGCTCGCGTGACCTCAAGATCTGGCTGGCCGACGGCACCAACTACCCGGGTCAGGATGACATGCGGGCCAGGCAGGATCGCCTCGCCGAATCTCTGGCGACCATCTATTCGCGCATCTCCGACACCCAGCGCCTGGTGCTGGAGTACAAGTTCTTCGAGCCGGCGTTTTACCACATGGACGTTCCCGACTGGGGAACCAGCTACGCGCAGGTCGCAGCGCTCGGCGACCGCGCCCTGGTCTGCCTCGACACCGGCCACCACGCTCCGGGCACCAACATCGAGTTCATCGTCATGCAGCTGCTACGCCTCGGCAAGCTGGGCTCGTTCGACTTCAACTCGCGCTTCTACGCCGATGATGACCTGATCGTGGGGGCGGCGGACCCGTTCCAGCTGTTCCGCATCATCGTCGAGGTGGTACGCGGCGGCGGGTACGGCGCCGGCAGCGAGGTCGCGTTCATGCTCGACCAGTGCCACAACATCGAAGACAAGA
>JBDTQN010000030.1:0-16408 GCA_039932215.1 Pseudolysinimonas sp.
GTGCGCGACTGGTCGACCGACGAGAAGAAGGGCACGAACGTCGAGATCGACGTCGAGGCCCTCGGTCACGACCTCACCTGGGGCACGGCGCAATTCACGCGATCGACGGCGACCGCGGTGGCCGAGGCCGACGACGCGGCGGCCGCGACGACTGACGCGGACGCGCAGTCCGCTACCGACACCGACACCGACTCGTTCGGTGAAGCCGACGGCGACGCGCCCGTCGTGGCGCCCGAACAGGAGGCGGCCGCGCTCAGCACCCCGTTCTAGACTCGGGGCATGCGCGGATCAGGCACGACGTGGGGGGCCGCGATCCTGGCCACCGGCCTCGCGTTCGCGCTCGCCGGATGCGCGCCCGGTGCGCCGACGCCCCAGCCGACCGCGTCGTCGAGCGCGAGCGCCGGCAGCGAGACGGCCGCACCGGCCGCTCCCGAGCTCAACCCGCAGGGCACCGCGACAGACAACCTGCCGTACTTCGACGCCACGAACAACGCGCTCATCGCATCGGGCGGCGGCCTCGACGGGCGGTCGTTCATCGACAACCTGGTGAACGCCGGATTCTCGAAGGCGGCCATGGAGGTCACCCCCGACCGCACGACCGTGAACGCCCAGGCCGACCAGATCCAGTTCTCGGTGCGCATCAACGGCACGTGCCTGGTCGGGCAGTACGGGGCGGGCGAGTACAACAGTGCGGCGACCGCCGTGCTCGGCGACGGCCGGTGCCTCATCGGCACCACCCGCCCGATCGACTGGTAGTCAGCCCGCCGCCCACGGCGAAACTAGACTCGATCGCATGGCCGAATACATTTACTCGATGGTCCGCGCCCGCAAGGCGGTCGGCGAGAAGCTCATCCTGGACGACGTCACGATGGCGTTCCTGCCGGGGGCCAAGATCGGCATGGTCGGGCCGAACGGTGCCGGTAAGTCCACGATCATCAAGATCATGGCGGGGCTCGACACCCCCTCCAACGGCGAAGCGACCCTGAGCGCCGGCTACACCGTCGGCATCCTCATGCAAGAGCCCGAGCTCGACGAATCCAAGACCGTTCTCGAAAACGTGCAAGAGGGCGTCGGGCCGATCATGGGCAAGATCGCGCGCTTCAACGAGATCTCGCTGGCCATGGCCGAGCCCGACGCCGACTTCGACACCCTCCTTGCCGAGATGGGTTCTCTGCAAGAAGACATCGACGCCGCCGACGCGTGGGACCTCGACTCCCAGCTCGAGCAGGCGATGGACGCGCTGCGCACCCCGCCGGGCGAGGCGAGCGTCAAGAACCTCTCCGGTGGTGAGAAGCGGCGGGTCGCGCTGACGAAGCTGCTGCTGGCTAAGCCCGACCTGCTCTTGCTCGACGAGCCCACTAACCACCTCGACGCCGAGAGCGTGCTCTGGCTCGAGCAGCACCTCAAGGCCTACCCCGGCGCTGTCATCGCCATCACCCACGATCGGTACTTTCTCGACAACGTCGCCGAATGGATCGCCGAGGTCGACCGCGGGCACCTGTACCCCTACGAGGGCAACTACTCGACCTACCTCGAGAAGAAGGCCGCACGCCTCGACGTGCAGGGCAAGAAAGACGAGAAGCTCGCCAAGCGCCTCAAAGACGAGCTCGAGTGGGTACGCAGCAGCGCCAAGGGCCGTCAGACCAAGTCCAAGGCGCGGCTCGCGCGTTACGAAGAGATGGCTGCCGAGGCCGACCGCACGCGCAAGCTCGACTTCGACGAGATCTCGATCCCGCCGGGGCCGCGCCTCGGCAACATCGTGATTGAGGCGAAGAACCTCGAGAAGGGCTTCGACGGCCGCGACCTCATCGACGGACTCAGCTTCACCCTGCCGCCGAACGGCATCGTCGGCGTCATCGGCCCGAACGGCGTCGGCAAGACGACCCTGTTCAAGACGATCGTCGGTCTTGAGCCGCTCGACAGCGGCGACCTGAAGATCGGTGAGACGGTCAAGATCAGCTACGTCGATCAGACCCGCTCGAACATCGACCCGAACAAGAACCTGTGGGAGGTCGTCTCAGACGGGCTCGACATCATCACGATCGGCAAGACCGAGATCCCGTCGCGGGCCTACGTGTCGAAGTTCGGTTTCAAAGGCCCCGACCAGCAGAAGAAGGCCGGCGTGCTCTCCGGTGGCGAGCGCAACCGCCTCAACCTGGCGCTCACCCTGAAAGAGGGCGGCAACCTGCTGCTACTCGACGAGCCCACTAACGACCTCGACATCGAGACGCTCTCGAGCCTCGAGAACGCGCTGCTCGAGTTCCCCGGATGCGCGGTGGTCATCACCCACGATCGGTGGTTCCTCGACCGCATCGCGACGCACATCCTGGCCTACGAGGGCACCGAAGAGAACCCGGCGAACTGGTACTGGTTCGAGGGCAACTTCGAGTCGTACGAAGAGAACAAGATCGCGCGCCTCGGCCCCGACGCCGCCAAGCCGCACCGCTCGGTGCACCGCAAGCTGACCCGATCCTGACGGTCCGCGGCTGATGCGACTGCACGTCCCGATCAAACTCCGCTGGAGCGACCTCGACGCGTACGGGCACGTGAACAACGCGGCCATGCTGACGCTGCTCGAAGAGTCGCGCATCTCGGTGTTCTGGCACGGCGACCTGAAAGTGGATGGCGTGGCCGACACGGCCGCGGCCGGCGCCGACACGCTCACCCTGATCGGTCGCCAAGAGGTCGAGTACCTCGCCCCGATCCCGTACGGCCGCGACCCGCTCGACGTGCAGCTCTGGATCGGGCGGATGGGCGGCGCCAGTCTCGACGTCTGCTACGAGGTGTGCTCGCCGCAGGGGGCCGAGCCTTCTGTCGTCTACGCACGCGCCGCATCCGGAATCGTTCTCGTCGACGCCGCCACGATGCGCCCGCGACGCATCACCGACCGCGAGCGAACCGCCTGGACCGAGTTCTTCGACCCGCCTGTCGAGTTCTCGCGACGCTGACCCGCACTTCGATGTGCGATTGACAATGGTGTGTGTCACACAGTAACGTGTGGCGCATGGACGACATCGAGAGCGGTCACCTTCAAGAGTTGCGACGGGGAACCGTCGTGCTCGCGTGCCTGCTGATCCTGCGCACCGCCGACTACGGCTACGCCCTGCTCGAGCGGCTCGCCGCAGCAGGGCTCGCCGTCGACGGCAACACGCTCTACCCGCTTCTGCGCCGGCTCGAGAAACAAGAGCTGGTCACCAGCGAGTGGAACACCGACGAAGCGCGCCCGCGCAAGTTCTATCGCACCAGTCGCGCCGGCGAGACCCTCGCCGCCCGGCTGATGCAGGACTGGAGCGACCTGACGCGCACCCTCACCGACATCGACAAGGGGAACACCAAATGACCACCACCCTCACCGACCGCTACGTCTGGGCCGTGCAGCGTTCACTGCCCGAGAAGCAGCGCGCCGACATCGACCAGGAGTTGCGCGGCGCCATCGCCGACACCGTCGACAGCAAGATCGACTCGGGCACCGATCCGGTGGCCGCCGAACGCGAGGTGATCGTCGAACTCGGCGACCCGTACCGCCTCGCAGCCGGGTACGCCGATCGGCCCCTGCACCTCGTCGGCCCGAAGGTGTTCCCCGACTACATCCGGCTGCTCAAGGTGCTGTACGCGATCGTGCTGCCCATCGTGTTCGTCGCGATTCTGCTCGGGCAGCTGCTCGGCCAGCCCGACAGTTTCTGGGGTGCGTTCGGTTCGACGATCGGCGCGATCATCACGGTCGCCGTGCACCTCGGCTTCTGGACCACCCTGGTCTTCGCGCTCATCGAACGCTCACCCGAGTACAAGGCGACCGCGTGGAATCCCGACACCCTTCCGCAGTTGCCGACGCGCGGGGCGATCAAGCTGTCGGATGCCGTGGCCAGCGGCGTCTGGTTCGTCTCCATCGTCGGGGGGCTGATCTGGGCCCAGTACTTCTCGCTGTTCCGCGACGCTGACGGCGAAGTGGTTCCGGTCTTCGATCCGGCACTCGGCGTGTGGCTCGCCTACTTCTTGGTGCTGGCGGCGTTCGAGCTCGGCTTCCGGGTTCTGCTCTACCGCGAACGGCGCTGGACGTTCCCGCTGGCGGCGGTCAACCTCGTCGGCCACCTCGCTTTCGCGATCCCGTTCCTCTGGCTTCTGCTCAACAGCAGCCTGATGAACCCCGAGTTCTTGGCACGCGCCGACATCGCACCGCTGTTCGAGCGCGACGGGGTGGTGACGATCATCGTCCTCATCGTCGCGCTGGCCGGATCGGCCGGTAGCGCCATCGAGGGATTCGTCAAGGCGGGTCGTGCCGCGCGGGAACCTCGGTAGCGGTCGGGCTGGCCAGGGTCGCGATCACGATTCCGGCCAGGGCGATCACCCCGCCGATCACCTTGATCAGCACGGGGACCTCACCCAACAAAATGGCGAATGCATAACCGAGGGCCGGGATGCCTGCGGTCGCGATCCCCGAGATCGCGGCCGGCAGGCGCTCGGCCCCGTAGTTGAAGAGCACCAGCGTCGGGGCACTCACCACCAGGCCGAGAAAGAGCAGAGACAGGATGCCGGGGGCGCCGTGCGGAAGGCGCGCGGCCCCCGAGATGCCCTCGACCAGCAACCACGGCAGCATCAGGACCGTGCCCCAGACCGCGGTGGCGGTCGCGAGCACGACGGGGTCTGATGATCCGTGGCGGTTCGCGTCCCGTTTCAGCAGCACCGTGTAGAGCGCGTACGAGGCGAGGCCGAGGGCGACCAGCAGGATCCCGGCGTCGAACGACAGCCCGGCGGCCGCGACGAGGGCGACACCGGCGGTCGCCAGCACGAGACCGACGATCGTGCGCAGCGGCGGACGCTCGCGAAGGATGAGCACGGCGAGCACGGTCGTGAACACGGGAAGCAAGGCGTTCGAGAGCGCCACGGTGCCGGGTGACGTGAACAGCAGGCCGATGTTCGTCAACGAGTAGTAGAACGTGACGCCGGTCAACCCGAGCACGACGGTACGGGGTGAGCGCAGCGTGCGCACGAAGCCGGTGCGGCGGGCGGCAAGCGGCACCAGCACGGCGAGCGCGATCAGGAACCGCCCCACCGAGAGCACTGCCGGCGAGCTGGTGTCGAGCACCACGCTGCTGAGCGCGAACGCGGTCGACCAGAGCACGACCGAGATCGCGATGGCGGCCAGCGGCCACCCGCGACGCGTGGCAGTCACCGAGTGCTGCTCTTACCGGTGTCGGCCTCGAACGCGGGGCGGACGCGCACCGTGTCGTAGATGATCCGCAGGTCGGCGATCAGGCCGTCGGGCGAGAGCTCGGCGACGTCGACCACGTCGAACGGGGCGGAAGTGCCGTTGGGGAGGGTCCACCCGAAATGGAACAGGAACGACACCAGGGGTCGCCCGGTGACCGACTCGCCCCGCATGGTGCCCAGCAGCGTCAACTCGGCGGCGCCGGTATCCGCGAAGAGGGTCGGGTAGAACTCGCCCGCTGGGACGTCGCCGTACAGCGGTGAGTGCACCACGGCATCCGGTGTGAACAGCGCGAGCATCGTCGGCACGTCCGACGTCCCGAGCGCGGCGAGATACCGCGCGACCAGTTCGTCGGTCATGACGGGGCGGGCACGCGGATCATGCCCTCCTGCGCGATGCTCGCGAGCAGACGCCCACCGCGGTCGTACACGCGCCCGAACGAGAGCCCCCGCCCGCCGACCGAGTTCGGCGACTCCTGCACGTAGAGCAGCCACTCGTCGGCCCGCCCGTCGCGGTGCCACCACATGGCGTGGTCGAGGCTCGCGACCTTGAGTCCTGGTGCGGTCCACGGGATGCCGTGCCCGCGCAGCACCGGCTCGAGGATGGTGTGGTCGCTGGCGTACGCGATCGCGGCCCGGTGCAGGTTGGGGTCGTCGGGCAGGGTGCCCACCGCTTTCATCCACACCGCCTGGTGCGGAACCTTGTCGCCGTCGACGGTGAGGTAGATCGGCGATCCGACGTGCCGGATGTCGAACGCCCGCTCGGTGGCCCAGAACCGGGCAACGGGGTGGTCGATACCCGCCAGGATGTCGGCGGTGCTCGGCAGCGACTCGGGATCGGGCAGGTCAGCGGGCATCGACTGCTGAAAGTCGAGCCCCGCGTCGACGTCTTGGAACGACGCGATCATCGAGAGGATCGGCTGCCCCTCTTGGTAGGCCTGGGTGCGCCGGGTCGAGAACGACCGGCCGTCGTGGATGCGGTCGACCGAGAACGTGATCGGCAGGTTCACGTCGCCCGGACGCAAGAAGTAGCCGTGCATCGAATGCACGAACCGGTCGGGCGTGACCGTGCGGTTCGCGGCGACCAGCGACTGCGCCAGCACCTGCCCGCCGTAGATGCGTCCGCCGGGCATGTACTGGCTGGGGCCGGTGAAAATGTCTTCGTTGGTGCGCGCTCCGGTGTCGGTCAGATCGAGCGTCGCCATGAGACCGGACAGGGGATCGCTCATGCGTTGTAGTTTAAGAGACAGATGGGCGCCTCTTTCACTCTCGCCGACTCTCAGACCCTCGAAGATCTGCAGGTCTTCCTTGCGCGCGCCGCCAGGATCGAAGAGGGCTCGGTGCGGCTGATCGCCGGCAGCGGCGTTCTCGCGGTCTATATCGCGGTGTTCTACCCGCAGGGACTGCTCGACGAGTCGCCGACCGTGCTCGGGCTGCGCACCGTGGCGCTGGTTCCCGGAGCCGACGGCACGGCCGACACGTTCGACGCCGTCGTGCCGGTGCGCTCGCTGCTGGGCCGCATCGACACCGCGAAGACGACGGGCTCGACCGCGATCTCCCTGCCGATGGAGGTCAATACGGCGACCTGGGCGGCGATTTCCCCGCCCAAGGGCGGGTGGCACGCATCGGGTTCGACGACCGCACCGGTTCTGGATGCCGTGGCCCGGTCGGGCATCGATGAGGTCGCGGCCGCGATCCCCACCGGCACCGGCGAGCAGATCGTGCGCCGCGTGCGCTCAGAGGTGTGGTCGCGTCCGATTCCGGGACTCGAGCACGTGCCCGCAGGCGCAGGATTCGCGGCGCTCGGGCTGGGGTTCCTCGGCGACGACGAGGTGCGGATCTTCGAGACCGGACCCTGGACGCGTCTCACCACGCAGCGCGGGCACGTGCTCGTGAAGCGCAAAGCCTGGACGCTCGCCCGCTAGTCCTCGACAGGCCCATGTGCGCTATGTGAGCGCCGCCTCACGTGAGGCACGGCTCACATAGCCCCGGCTAGAGCGTGCCGGCGATCGCTCGGCCCGCCTGACGGCCGGTGAACAGGCACCCGCCCAGGAACGTGCCCTCGAGCGCGCGATACCCGTGAATACCGCCGCCGCCGAACCCCGACGCCTCACCGACGGCGTAGAGCCCCGGCACCGGGGTGCCGTCGGGCGCGAGCGCCTGCGAGTTCAGGTCGGTGCGGATGCCCCCGAGTGTCTTGCGCGTCAGCACATGCAGCTTCACGGCGATGAGCGGGCGCTGCTCCGCGTCGAGGAACTTGTGCGGCTTCGCCACCCGGATCAGCTTGTCGCCCCGGTAGTTGCGCGCGCCGCGGATGGCGGTGATCTGGGCGTCTTTGCTGAAGTCGTTGTCGAGTTCGCGGTCGCGCGCCTCGATCTCGCGGCGCAGCCCCTGGGTGTCGAGCTTCACGCCCTTCGGCTGCAGCTTGCGCATGCCGGCGAACAGCTCGTCGAGAGTGTCGGCGACGACGAAGTCGGCGCCCTTCTGCTTGAACGCCTCTACCGGCTCGGTCGCGCCCTTCGACAGGCGCTGGCGCATGAGCTCGCGGATGCTCTTGCCGGTGAGGTCGGGGTTCTGTTCGCTGCCCGACAGCGCGAACTCCTTCTCGAGCACGGCCTGGGTGAGCACGAACCACGAGTGGTCGTGGCCGAGGGACCGCAGGTAGCTCAACGTTCCGAGGGTGTCGAAGCCGGGGAACAGCGGAACGGGCAACCGCTTGCCGGTCGCGTCGAACCACAGGCTCGAGGGCCCGGGCAGGATGCGGATGCCGTGGTTCTTCCACACCGGAGCGAAGTTCTCGATGCCTTCGGTGTAGTGCCACATGCGGTCGCCGTTGATCAGATGGGCGCCCGCCTGCTCGGTGATCGCCAGCATCCGGCCATCGACGTGGGCGGGAACACCGCTCAGCATCTCTTTGGGTGCGGTGCCGAGCCACTCGGGCCACTGCTTGCGCACCAGGTCGTGGTTGCCGCCGATGCCGCCGCTGGCGACGATCACGGCGGGTGCCTCGAGTGAGAAGTCGCCCTCTTCGTCACGGTTGCTCGGCTCGCCGCGACCCGCGTCATCCGGGGCCAGCACTTTGCCCTTTGCGCCGACGACAGCACCGTCGCGCACGATCAGCTCGTCGACTCGGTGGCGGAACTTCAGCTCGACCAGCCCCTGCTCGACGCCGCGACGCAGGGTCTTGATGAACGGGGCCAGGATGGCGGGGCCGGTACCCCAGACGATGTGGAAGCGAGGGACCGAGTTGCCATGGCCCGTCGCGGTGTACCCGCCACGTTCTGCCCAGCCGACGACCGGGAAGAACTTGATCCCCTTCGAGCGCAGCCAGTCCCGCTTCTCGCCGGCGGCCCAGGCGAGGTAGGCCTCGGCCCACTCGCGGCCGTTCGCGTCTTCTTCGCGGTCGTACTCGGCACTGGCGTACCAGTCCTGGCGGGCCAGGTCATGGCTGTCTTTGACCCCGAGCCGCCGCTGCTCGGGCGAGTCGACGATGAACAGCCCGCCGAACGACCAGTGCGCCTGGCCCCCGAGGTTCGCCTCCGGCTCTTGATCGAGCACGATCACGTGCTGTCCGGCTTCGACGAGTTCGGCGACCGCCACGAGGCCGGCGAGGCCGGCTCCGATGACGATGACATCGGCGTTCTGGGGCATGAAACCGAGATTAGCGCGGCTCAGTCGGCGGAATTCACCATCGCGTGGGCGGCGCGTTCGAGGTAGTCCCACAGCATCGACTCGTGCAGGGGCGACAGGTCGAGGGTGTCGACCGCGGCGCGCATGTGGCGCAGCCAACGGTCGCGCGCATCCGGGGTGACCGCGAACGGCATGTGCCGCATGCGCAATCGCGGATGTCCGCGCTCTTCGGAGTACGTGCCGGGGCCGCCCCAGTACTGCTCGAGAAAGCCGGTGAGCCGCTGGATCGCCCCCTCGAGGTCGGGCTGCTCCGGATACATCGGCAGCAGCACCTCGTCGGTGCGGATGCCGTCATAGAACGCGCGCACGAGCCTCTCGAACGTGGGACGGCCACCGACGGCCTCCCAGAACGAGCCGCCGACTGGCTCTCCGGCGCCCGAGCCCATCCGTAGCGTGAGATCAGCCATCGGTGCCGAAGTCCCGTTGCTTCTTGGCGGCTTTCGCCTCGGCGGCGGCCTCTTTCGCCGGCTTCATGGCTGCGGGCACCGTCACCTGTGCGGTCTTCGGCGGCCGCGCGCCGCGCACCGATGCGGCACCCTCGTAGCCGCTGAGCACGATCGAGTTGAGTTTCGGCAGCTTCACCCCCATCGCGTCGAGCGCACCCTTCAGCCGGGACCGCAACTCGCGGGCGACGTCGTCTTTCGAGCCGGAGCGCACCTTCACCACAAGCCGGATGACGACCGCCTCGGCCGACACCGACTCGATGCCCCAGATCTCGGGACGCTCGAGCATCAGCTTCTTCCACTTCGGCTCGTCGCGCAGCGCGATCGCCGTTTCGAGCATCTGGCTCTGCACCGCCTCGGTGTCGGCCTCGTAGGGCACCGCCAGGTCGATGATCACGCGCGCCCAGCCCTGCGAGAGGTTGCCGACCCGCAGAATCTCGCCATTGCGCACGAACCAGAGCGTGCCGTTGACGTCGCGGATCTGGGTGATGCGGATGCCGACCGCCTCGACCACGCCGGTCGCCGGCCCGAGATCGACCACATCGCCGACGCCGAGCTGATCTTCGCTGACCATGAAGAGTCCGTTGAGCACGTCTTTCACGACGTTCTGGGCACCGAAACCAAGCCCGGCGCCCAGCGCTGCCGTGATCAACGAGAAGGCGCCGGTCGCCTCGGGTGCGGCGACCGACATGACGAGCACCACCGCGACGATCACGACGAGCGTGGTGACCACGCTGTTGAGCACGCCGCCGAGTGCGCGGGTGCGCTGCACGATTCTGGCGGCGTGGATCGGCGACGCCTGAAGCGCGAGGGTGTCATCCACATTCTGCTTCTTCTTGACGCCGTTGACGACGCGATTGACGACGCGGCGAATCACGAACTGCAGCACGACCCGCACGATCACCGAAATCACGAGGATCGCCAGGAGGCGCAGCGGAACTCCCCAGGGACCGGCGAAGAATCCCGCGACGGTCGTCCAGAAGGCGTCCAGATCCATGGTTTTCAGCCTAGGGTGCGATCGTGAGTGAATCCGCAGAGCCGGGCGACGCCGGCCTCCTCGAGCGCAGCGCCGCGGCGACAACCCCCGACGAGCGTGCCCAGGTGTTCGGGTTCGATCTGGCCTCGATCCGCCGTGCCTCGGGGCGGTTGCGCATCGCCTCGACCGCCGCCCTCGTCGTCGGCGCGTTCCTGATCTCGTTCACCGCACTCATCGACCCGGCGCTCGACCTGGGCGGCGCGCTGATCGGCGCGTTGCTGGGGTTCGTCGCGCCTATCGGGGTCTTCGTGATCGCGCAGATCATCGTGCGCCTGTTCTCGAATGCCTCGACCTCAGCCATGGCCATCGCCACCGCCCCCGTGACGACGGTGCTCTCGTCGCTGCTGCTGCTCGGCGCGTTCCTGCTCGCGCCGCGCTCCGATGGCGCATTCGCGGGGCTGCTGCTCGGCACCTGGGCCGCCGCCGCGATCGAAGCCGGCGGGCACGTCGCCTCGGCGCGGGTATTCGATCAGCACAATCCGCACCTCGCGCGCACGGCGCGCATCTGGAACGAGTTTCCTCGGTGGGCCTCGCTCGCGTTCGGTCAGTGGGGTTGGATCTTCGTGTTCTCGGTGCTCGCCGGGCTGACCGGTGTCGCGGCGCTGCTGGTGTTCCGGGATGCCGGGGTGAGCCTGGTCACGCTGGCCGTGATCGCCGGCCTCGCCCTCGCATCCCTCATCGAGGGGTGGGCGACGGCCCGCGGGTCGGCATGGCTACGCTTCGCGGTCGGCGTTCTGGCGCTCGCCGGACTCGTCGCCGTCTGGCTTCTTTTCTAGTCAGCTGCTTCTTTAACCCTGGCGGTCTCGCTCCTGCGCGGCGAGGGCGCGCTCGACGCCCGCGAGGTTCTCGATCACGAGGCGGCGCAGCGCCGGCACGTCGGGGTTCGCGGCGAGCCACGCATTCGTCGCGTCGACCAGACCCTGTGACGCGAGCGGCCCCGGGTAGAAGAACTGCAGAACGTAGCTCGCGATGGAGTAGCTGCGCTCCTTCCAGATCGTGGCGATCGCGTCGAAGTACGCGGCGACAGTCGCGTCGAGCGCCCCCGGTTCGTTCACGTGCTGGAAGCCGAGACCCATGTTGCGCAGCACGACGTTCGGGATGGTGGCGTCGGTGAGCGCCGCATCCAGAGCCGCCCGCTTGCCTTCGGGGGTCGGAATCGTCGCACGAGCCCGCGCAGCCGCCTGCTGGCCGTTCGAGGTGTCGTCGGCGGCCGCCGCCTCAGCGATCTCGGCCTCGCCGGCCTGGCCGACGAGCACGAGGCCCTCGAGCAGCTCCCACGAGAGGTCGGTGTCGATCTCGAGACCGGAAAGAGTGATCGACCCGGACCGCAGCCCCGACAGCACGTCGCCGTGCTCGGTCGTCGACGCGATGTTGGCGAAGAACTTCACGAACTGGAACTGCGCGTCTGAGCCGGCTTCGGCATCCTGGGCCAGCTGCCACAGCGCGTCGCCGACGCGACGGATGGTCGCGTCCTGCTTCCCGGGCGCGACGTACGTGCGGGCGACCTGGGCCAGCTGCGTCAGCGTCAGCCGCAGCGTGGTCGATTCGGTCTCCCGCGCGATGTTGCCGAGCACCAGGTCGACGTAGTCACTCGGGGCGACTTCGGCGTCTCGGGTCGCGTCCCACGCCGAGCCCCAGACGAGCGCGCGGGCCAGCGGGTCTTCGATGTCGGCGAGGTGGGCGATCGCGGTGTCGAGGCTCTCGTCGTCGAGGCGGATCTTCGCGTAGGCGAGGTCGTCGTCGTTGAGCAGCACGAGGTTGGGCTTGGCCAGACCGAGCAGGCCGTCGACCTCGGTCGAGTCGCCGTCGATGTCGAGCTCGACCCGGTGCGTGCGACGCAGCCGCGGTGCGAGTGTGCCGTCGTCGTCGGTGTGATCGAACTCATAGAAACCCACCGCGAGCCGGTGCGGGCGGATGGTGGGGTAGTCGGGAGCGGCGGTCTGCAGAATGCGGAACGCGGTGATGATTCCGCCCTCGTCGGTCTCGATCTCGGGCTTCAGCGTGTTGACGCCCGCGGTCTCGAGCCAGAGCTGCGCCCAGGTGCTGAGGTCGCGCCCGCTGGTGGTCTCGAGCTCGGTGAGAAGGTCTTTGAGCTCGGTGTTGCCGTACTCGTGCTTGGTGAAGTACGCCCCGACACCGGCGAAGAACGCCTCGATGCCGACCCATGCGGCGAGCTGCTTCAGCACCGAGCCACCCTTGGCGTACGTGATGCCGTCGAAGTTGACCTGCACGTCTTCGAGGTCGTTGATGGTCGCGACGATCGGATGGGTGCTGGGCAGCTGATCTTGCCGGTAGGCCCAGCTCTTCTCCATCGCCTGGAACGTCGCCCACGCCTCGGTCCACTCGGTGGCCTCGGCCGTCGAGATGGTCGACGCCCACTCGGCGAACGACTCGTTCAGCCACAGGTCGT
The DNA here is from genome assembly GCA_039932215.1 of Pseudolysinimonas sp. Lineage (GTDB taxonomy): Bacteria > Actinomycetota > Actinomycetes > Actinomycetales > Microbacteriaceae > JBDSKH01. The sequence continues at coordinate 12,785 of JBDTQN010000030.1, forward strand.
TCCACCAGCGCATCGTGACCAGGTCGCCGAACCACATGTGCGCGAGCTCGTGAAGGATCGTGACGACCCGACGCTCCTTGATCGCGTCGGTCACCTTCGAGCGGAACACGTACGTCTCGGTGAACGTGACCGCGCCCGCGTTCTCCATGGCCCCGGCGTTGAACTCGGGCACGAACAGCTGGTCGTACTTCGGGAACGGGTAGGGGTAGCCGAACTTCTCTTCGTAATAGGCGAAGCCCTTGCGGGTGATGTCGAAGATGTAGTCGGCGTCGAGGTACTGGTGCAGCGACTTGCGCACGTAGATGCCGAGCGGAATGGTGCGGCCGTTCGAGCTGGTGAGCTCGGAATGCACGGCCTGGTACGGGCCGGCGATGAGCGCGGTGATGTAGCTCGACATGCGCTGCGTCGGCGGGAAGGTCCAGGTAGCGGCGCTCTGCCCGCTGCCCGCGTTGACCGGCTCGGGGGTGATCGAGTTCGACACGATCGCCCAGTTGGCGGGCGCCGTCACCGTGAACTGGAAGGTGGCCTTCAGGTCGGGCTGCTCGAACACGGCGAACACGCGCCGGCTGTCGGGCACCTCGAACTGCGTGTAGAGGTACACCTCCTGGTCGACCGGATCGACGAAGCGGTGCAGCCCCTCACCCGTGTTGGTGTACGCGAAGTCGGCGACGACGGTCAGCTCGTTCTTCTCCTGCAGCCCCTCGAGCTGGATGCGCAGTCCGTCGCTGACGGCGTCGGGCTGCAGCGCCGTGCCGTTCAGCGTCACGCTGTGCACCTTCTCGGTGATGGCGTCGATGAAGGTCGTCGTGCGACCGTTCGCGCCGAACACGACGGTGGTCGTCGACCGGAAGGTCTCGGGACCGGAAGTCAGGTCGAGGGCGACGGCATACGAGTCGACGGCGATGAATGAAGCACGCTCTTGGGCTTCGAGGCGGGTCAGATTCTCTCCAGGCACGCCCTCCACCCTAACCGGCGGTCTCAGGCGTCGACGAGAATCCTTGTGGATGCCGCGGGCACCGCCACCAGCGCCTCGACGTCGGCGATGGCGCGCTCGAGCACCCGGATCAGTCGTGAGTCGGCGTCGTCGATGCACGCTTCCGCGATGCTCACCGCGGCGATGCGCGCGATCGCCAGCGTGGCCGATCGGTGCAGGCTCGGGGCGGTCGGGCGCGACGCGCGGTAGGCCACCGCCCAGGCGACCGCGTCGGGCACGTCTGAGAGCGCCTGTCGCGCCGCGGCATCCAAGCCCCCGGCGGTGGCGCCCAGCGAGGCGAGCACATTGCGCACATTCTGGATGCCGAGGGCAAGTGTGCGCTGACGGTCGATGCTGGCGACCGGCAGGGCTTCGGTCCCGGCGCGCAGGGCCACGGTCAGCCCGACGAGCTCGTCGTCGCCGCGCAGGCCGATCACCCGCGGGATGAGCAGCACCAGCTCATCGCGCCGAGCATCGCTGAGGCCGTCGTTGGCGCCGCGTGCCAGTGCGGCGAGCACCGGATCAGTGCATTCGGGGCGATCGCTCCAGGGCTCACCCGCGAGGTACGAGGCGAACTCCATGAAGCAGGCTCCCTGGCGCGGGGTGCGATGCGCACCCGTGGACAGGTTCGGCATCAGTTCGGGCAGGTTCGTACGGCGGTGCATCTGATCCCCCCAGCGTGGTTGCACCGATCATGCACCCGAGCTTTTCCCGGGGCAAGGGACCTTAGACCTCTCTCACAAATCTGCCGAGGGGCGGGCGGCAGCGGCGATCAGATGGCCGCCGACAGCGTCGCGGACGTGCGCGCCGCACCGGTGTGGACCATCGCGATCTGCGCCTCGGCGTCGGCGATGGCCAGCCGCAGCACCGAGATGAGCAGCGAGTCAGGGTCGTCGATGCACGCGTCGGCGATGGCCGCCGACGCGATCCGCGCGATCGCCTGCGTTGCCGCGGGATGCAGCACCCCGGCCGCCTGTGCGGCAGCCGCATACCGCTCGGCCCATCCGCGTGCCTCGGGGGTCGCGCTGAGCGCCTGCTCGGCGGCCGCCTCGAGCGCGGGGGCGGCGATACCGCGTTCGGCGAGCACGCGACGAAGGCTCCGGATGCCGAGGGCCAGCGAGTGCTGCCGGTCCATGCTCGCGACGGGGAGGGCCTCGATCGCGGCACGCAGGGCCACGACCAACCCGATGACGCTGTCGTCGCCGCGCAGCCCGATCACGCGCGGAATCAGTTGCACGAGCTCGTCGCGCCGTGCATCACCGACGCCGTCGTTGACGCCGCGTGCCAATGCGGCCAGCACGGGATCGGTGCACTCCGGGTGATCGCTCCAGCGCTCGCCGGCGAGGTACGACGCGAACTCCATGAAGCACGCACCAGCACGGGGCGAGCGGTGCGATCCCGCCGAGAGGCGGGGCATGAGGGTGGGGATCTTCGTGGGTGAGGGCATGGGGGGAGCCTCCGTTGACGTGATCCGATCATCCTCCCGGCGATACCCCCCGTAAAGGGGGTAAGAGTGCGGGTGATCGGTCGGGTCAGTGGGCTTCCCTAAACTGGCCGCGTGCGCATCCATATCGCCACCGACCACGCGGGGCTCGAGTTCAGCACCGATCTGCAGCATCACCTGGCCGAGCAGGGTTTCGAAGTGATCGATCACGGGCCGACGAATTACGACCCGCTCGACGATTACCCGAGCTTCTGCATCAACGCGGCGAAGGCGGTCGTGCGCGATCAGCAGGCCGGTGTCGAGGCGCTCGGGATCGTATTCGGCGGGTCGGGCAACGGCGAGCAGATGGCGGCCAACAAGGTGGTCGGGGCGCGCGCCGCGCTGGTGTGGAGCATCGCGACCGCCGAGCTGGCTCGCGAGCACAACGACGCCAACGTGGTCGCGATCGGCGCCCGGCAGCATTCGCTCGCCGAGGCGATCGGGTTCATCGACACGTTCCTGCGCACGCCCTTCAGTGCCGAAGAGCGTCATGCCCGTCGCATCGCGCAGCTCGCCGAGTACGAGACGACGGGCACGATCGCCGGCCACCAGGTCGACTGAGCATGCCCGAGGGTCACTCCGTCCATCGCATCGCTCGGCAGTTCGAGCGGCACTTCCGCGGATCGCCGGTGTCGGTGACGTCGCCGCAGGGGCGGTTCGCCGCTGACGCCGCCCTGCTCGACGGGCACTCGATCGTGGCGGCGCGCGCCGTCGGCAAGCAGATGTTCCTCGAGTTCGACCACGGCCTCTTTCTGCGCGTGCACCTGGGGCTGTACGGCGCGTGGGATTTCGCGGGTGACATCAGCGTCGGCGGTGACGGCGAGGCGTCGTTGTCGTCGATCGGCGCGCCCCGCCTGACCCGGCTCCGCATGTCGGAGCAAGAGAAGGTCGGCGCCGACCTCGAGTCATTCCCGCCCGAGCCGATCGGCCAGGTGCGCGTGCGTCTGCTCACGTCGACCGTCGTCGGCGATCTGCGTGGTCCGACCGCGTGCGAGGTGCAGACGGCCGAGGAGGTGCAGGCGACGATCGAGAAGCTCGGTCCCGATCCGCTGGTCGACGACCTCGCCCTCGCCGAAGCCCGTTTCGTCGCCACGGTCGGCAAGAAGGGCGTGCCGATCGCCCTGCTGCTGATGGACCAGGCGGTGGTCAGCGGCATCGGCAACGTGTA
>JBDTQN010000031.1:0-15875 GCA_039932215.1 Pseudolysinimonas sp.
CCCGCACGACCTCGGCGCTCTTGTTGACGGCGAGGTCGATGAAACCCGGGTCCTGGTGGCTGAACCCGTTGTGGTCTTGACGCCAGACATGGCTCGAGAGCAGGTAATTGAAACTCGACACCGGTCGCCGCCACTCGATGCGCTTCGACGCTTCGAGCCACTTGGCGTGCTGGTTGAACATCGAGTCGACCACGTGCGCGAAGGCCTCGTAGGTGTTGAACAGGCCGTGCCGACCGGTGAGGAGGTAGCCCTCGAGCCACCCCTGGCACTGGTTCTCGCTGAGCATTTCCATGACCCGGCCGGCGCGCGCGAGGTGCTCGTCGTCGGGGTCGAATTCGGCGTTCCATTGCTTCTCAGTCGCCTCGTAGACGGCAGGGGCGAGACGATTGGATGCGGTTTCGTCGGGGCCGAAGATTCTGAACGTGTGCGGATTGCGGCGGATCACCTCGGCCAGCCACCGGCCGAGCACCCCCGTGGATTCGGCATCCAACGCCCCGCGCGCGGCGGGGTCGACCGGCTCGGCGAAGTCGCGGAAATCGGGAAGGTGCAGGTCGGTGCGCAGCAGCCCGCCGTTGGCGACCGGGTTGGCGCTCATCCGGCGCTCACCGTCGGGCGCCAGCGCGACCGCGATGTCGCGGGGCGCTCCCGTCTCGTCGAACAACTCATGCGGCCGGTAGGACTGCAACCAGTCCTCGAGGATCTTCAGGTGCGCGTCGGTGTCGCGGGCGTTGGTCAACGGCACCTGGTGCGCGCGGAACGTGCCCTCGATCTGCTTGCCGTCGATCACCTTCGGGCAGGTCCAGCCCTTGGGGGTGCGCAGGATGATCATGGGCCAGGCCGGACGCCCGTCGAGAGTGCCGGCCGCGGCATCCGCCTTGATGGCCGCGATGCGATCGAGCACGACGTCGAGCACGCCCGCGAAACGGTCGTGGAATTCGCGCACGTCTTCGCCGTCGAAGCCTCCCGACACCAGGAACGGCTCGTGACCGTACCCGCGCATGAGGTCGAGCAGTTCGGCCTCGGGGATGCGCGCCAGCACTGCGGGGTTGGCGATCTTGTAGCCGTTCAGGTGCAGGATCGGCAGCACGACGCCGTCAGCAGCGGGGTTGAGGAACTTGTTGGAATGCCACGAGGTGGCCAGAGCGCCGGTCTCGGCCTCGCCGTCGCCGATCACACAGGCGACGAGCAGGTCGGGGTTGTCGAACGCGGCGCCGTACGCGTGACTCAGCGAGTAGCCGAGCTCGCCCCCCTCGTGAATGGAACCGGGCGTGTCGGGCGATGCGTGGCTAGGAATACCGCCGGGAAACGAGAACTGGCGGAACAGGTGGGCGAGGCCCGCGTCCGACTGCTCAGCGGCCGAGTACACCTCGGAGTAGGTGCCGTCGAGGTAGGCGTTCGCGACCATGCCGGGACCGCCGTGTCCGGGCCCGGTCACGTACAGCGTGTTGAGATCGCGTTCCCTGATGACGCGATTGAGGTGGGCGTAGAGAAAGTTCAGACCCGGCGTGGTGCCCCAGTGACCGAGCAGGCGCGGCTTGATGTGCTCGCGCTTCAGCGGTTCGCGCAGCAGCGGGTTGGACTGCAGATAGATCTGCCCGATGCTGAGATAATTCGCGGCTCGCCACCAGGCGTCGAGCTGATCGATGGTGGTGGCGGGCAGCGGATTGCTCACGTGGGTGACTCCTCCAGGGTTGTGGCGTGCCACCCGGCGGGGACGACACACAGGGGGGCCTTGCTCCAGTTCATGAAGGCGTACGAACGGGCGCCGCGCCAGACGGCATCGAGCGCACCGTGGCCGTGGCTACCGACGACGACGAGCGCGGCGTCACGCCCGTGGGCGCGCAGGACCCGGTCAGGGTCGCCCGAGACCGAGAACGTGCGCACGGCCAGACCGGCCCGGCCGGCGCGGGCGGAGTCGACCGCGCGAGCGAGTTGCGGCGAGCGGCCGGCCGCGAGATCGGGCGCAGAGAGCAGGGTCAAACCCCCGGGATGCCCTGGAGACTCGGTGACCTGCACGATGTCGAGGCTACGCCCGGTAGCGGCGGTTTCGGCAGCGGCGAACTCGAGCGCGGAGTCCGACGACCCGTCGAACTGGACGCCGACGACCGACTTGCCGAACCGGCGGAGCCAGTCATGCGGGACGATGACGACCGGGCACGGGGCGGCGGCGGCGATCTGCGCCGGGAGTGCGCCGGCCACCAGCGATCGGATGATCCTGCTGCGGTGGTGCCCGATGACGAGCAGGTCGGCGTCCACAGCCTCTGCCGCGAGGGCCTCCGCGATCCCGGCGCCGCTGACCAGCTTCGTCTCGAGTGCGATCCGCGGACGGGCGGCCACGACGCGAGCGGCGGCGGCGGCGAGATCACGGGTGGCGCGCCTGCTGCCGAACGGGCCGTCTGCGATCACCGTCACCAGCCGCAGCCGCGCGGGGGTGAGCGCAGTGCGTTCGATCACCCAGTCGAGGGCGGTGCGGCTCGGCAGTTCGGTGTCGATGCCGACCACGATGGTCTGCATGATCAGTCCGCTTGGACGATGATGCGATTGTCGACCTCGGTCACGTGCGGCGATGCCCAGGCGGTCTTGGACGCCTGCGACTTCTCTAACCAGGTGCGCACGGCGCCGCGCAAGATGACGGTGGTGCCGTCCACCTCGACCGTGATCGCGTTGGCATCGATGATCGCGTTGCGCACCAGAGCGTGGTGGATGCGTTCCAGGGTGTCAGGGACAGACGGGCGCCTCGCGAGGGTGATGCGGTTATCGACTCCCTCGACACCGGTGACGGTCTCGATGGCGCGCTGGGCGTTGCGTCGCTGATGATTCCACTGCACCTCGCCGGTCAGCGTGACGACGCCTTTGTGGAGGTCGCTGTGGATGCCGGCAGGCACATCGGAACTCCACTGCAATGCAGCGCGGACCGCGTCGGCGACGTCGTCCTCGGTGACGTCCCACACGCTCGTCGCGACCTCGATGTCATCGACGACGGACCGCACGCCATGCACACGCGCTGCGGCGCGACCCGCTGCGATGCGGTCCGCGGCTGTGGCGACCGTGCCGCGCAGCGTCACGTCTCCCTGGTGCACGCCGACGGCGATTCCGGCAGCGGTCTCGACGTCGGGCGTCCAGTCCAGTTCCTCACGCACGGCGACCTGGATCTCATGGTCGGCGCGGGTCAGTAGTGCGGTCATCGCTCATACCTCTTCGGTGGGGGATCGGGTTGCGGCGAGTTCGGCCGCGAGGGTGATGCGGTTGTCGATGAAGTCGACACCGCGGGCGGATTGGACGACGTGGCGAATGTGCGCGCGTTGCCCGCGCTCGCTGACCGTCCCCGTGAGGGTGACGATGCGGTTGGCGACGTCGAACCATACGGATCCGGGCGGCACGTCGGACTGGACGAGGGCGCGCGCGACCTCGATGGCGATGTCGGCGTCGCTCATCCTGAAGTCGCGTCCCACCGGTGCGACCGTCAGCTCCGACCGGACGGGTGCCGGTGCGGCTGTGGACTTGGCGGTGGCCATCGCGGCCAGGCGCTCGGAGTGGGAGTGCAGTTCGCCACTGAGCACGACAACGCCCTCGGTGACGCTCACGGTGATGGCGAGCACGTCGACCTGGGCGTCCTCGATCGCGGCGCGGACGTCGGCCTGAAGTTCTGGGTCGGTTCGGCGTTGCATGGTGCCACCTCCTCCGACCATCGTCGGGGTCGCGCGGCTCACCGTGCAGGGACGAACGTCCCGCGGGATCAGTTCGTTTCGTCTGGGCGAGTGGCGCCGTACACGGCCGCCTGCGTGCGGCGTTCCATGCCGAGCTTCGCGAGCAGTCCGGAGACGTAGTTCTTGACCGTCTTCTCGGCCAGCTCCAGTCGGTCACCGATCTGACGGTTGGTCAGGCCCTCGGCGATGAGATCGAGCACCTGACGCTCCCGCAGGGTGAGGTCGGGTCCTTCGGCGGGTGTGGCAGGCGGAGTGCTCAGCGAGGCGACGACACGCGCACCGAGACCCTTCGGCATCAGCGACTCGCCGCGCGCGACGCGGCGGATGCCCTCGATCAGGTTCTGTCCGCGGATGTCTTTCAGCACGTACCCGGCCGCACCGGCCAGCACCGCGGAGTAACTGGCCTCGTCATCGTCATACGCCGTGAGCATGATGCACTCGAGGTCGGGATTGGCCGAGCGGATGGCCCGGCACAGGTCGATCCCGCTGCCGTCGGGGAGCCGCACGTCGAGTACCGCGACGTCAGGGCGAGTGGCGGCGATGCGGGCCAGTGTGTGCGCCACGGTCGGAGATTCTCCAACGACCTCGAGATCGTTCTCGGCGTTGATCAGATCGGCGATGCCGCGGCGGACGATCTCGTGATCATCGACCAGGAAGACGCGTGTCATGGGTTCGGCCTCTCGGTACTGGGGACTTCGGCGACCCAGAGGACGCGGCTGCCGCCGGTGTCCCTGCGGGCCAGCGTGAACGAACCTCCGCGTGCTTCGGCTCGCTCGCGCAGGTTGGCGGTACCGCTGGACCGCGTCGGCTCATCGGGCACGCCGATACCGTCGTCATCCACCGTGATCGTCACCGTGTCACCGTCGGTCGCGATCTCTACCTCGACGGTGTGCGCTTTCGCGTGGCGGGCGACATTCGCGAGCGATTCGCGGATCACGGCGACCACGTCGTCGGCGAAGTCATCCCGGATCAGGATGTCGACGGGGCCGGCGAAGGTGAGGCGCGGTGCCTGCTCGAGGCTGGCGGCGACCTCACCGGCGGTGTCAAGCACGCGATGCCGCAGGGAGCCGCTATCTGTCCGGCGCCGCTGCGACAGGGCGAACACCGCGGTCCTGATCTCTGAGATGGCGGCGTCGATCGCGTCGACCTGCTCGAGCAGGGCGGTCTGATGACGAGGGTCGGTGCCCGCCAGAGCCTGCAGGGCGAGGCCGGTGCCGAATAGACGCTGGATGACGTGGTCGTGCAGGTCCCGTGCGATGCGGCTGCGCTCGTCAGAAAGTTCGAGGCGTTGGCGGTCGGCCCGCGCCCTCGTCAACTCGATGGCGACCCCGGTCTGGCTCGCGAACTCCGCCGCCATCTCGAGGTCGGAGGTGGCGAACTTGCTCGCCCCGGGTGCACGCGAGATCGTCAGCACGCCCAGGGAGTTGCCCGCGGCCAGCAGGGGCAGGGCGATCGTTGGTCCCAGTGCGGGGTGCCCCTCGAACAACTCGTCTGCGGCCTGTCCGTCGACCGCCGTGATCTGGCCGCTCGCCAATGCGCGACCGGCCACCGTGCCATTCGCGGCATAGACGCGCCCGCGGACGTCGTCGGCGTGGCTCCCCCGAGCCACCTCGACCAGGAGCGTCTCGGGCTCGGTTCCCGGCACGATGACGCAGACCAGATCGGCCTCGATCACCACCGCCAGCAGCGCCGCGATCACCTCGAGCACGTCGTTCGCGGCACCGGACAGGAGCGCCGAGGTCACGTCGGCCAGCGCAGAACTCCACCGCTGCCTGCGGCGGCTGTCGTCGAACAGGCGCGCGTTCTCGATCGCGATGCCGGCGGTCGCTGCGAGGGCGGTGACGAGCTCTTCGTCTTCGCTGGTGAATCGTGCCGATTGGGGGTTCGTCAGGTAGAGGTTGCCGAAGACCTCGTCACGCACCCGGATCGGGACGCCGAGGAACGCCTCCATCGCCGGATGATGGGCGGGGAAGCCTGCCGAGCGTGGGTCGTCCCCGAGGTGCTCGAGGCGGATGGTCTGTGCCTGATCGATCACGGCCCCGAGCAGGCCGTGGCCCTCGGGCAGATGGCCGATCTTCTTCGCGAGCGCGACGGGCATGCCGACGTGGATGAACTGCTCGAGCTGCCCGTCGGGCGAGATCACCCCCAGCGCACCGTATTCGGCTCCCACGAGAGTCACGGCGGCTTCCGCGATCCGGCGGAGGACTTTCTCCAGGTCGAGGTCTTCGACGACTGCCCGATTCGCCGCGAGAAGGCTGCGCAGCCGACCCTGTGTGGAGAGAACCGTTTGGGCTCGCTCGACGAGTTCTTCGATCGTGCGTTCCAATTCGGACCGTGGCGCGTCTGGGAACCCGAGCGGATCAGGCATGAATACCGGCCTTTCCCCAACGTGGCGAGTCTACGTCCGCAAGGCGGGACCTATGGCCCTGATTCCAGATGCGTTAGCGGGTCAGTCTGTTGGGAACCGACGCGGAGGCAGAGATGGACGGACGATACGTGGTCGGCGTCGACGGCTCAGCGCCGAGCGACGCCGCCGTGAGATGGGCCATCGAGCGGGCCGAGCGCGAGCAGCGACAGGTGGTCCTTGCGCATGTTCGCGACCCCGAAGCTGGGATGATGGGGGCCGACTTCGCGCGGGACGAGGACCAGCATGCGGCGCAGCTGCTGCGTCGGCTGCAAGAGGAGTTCGCCGGCGCTGCCGTCGAGCTCTCGGTCGAGCTGCTCGAGGGGCCAGTCGCCTGGGCGCTGGGCAGCGCTGTCATGGCTGACGACATCGTCGTCGTCGGTACACACAAGATCGGGTTCCTGCACGGCCGGGTGCTCGGCTCACGGAGTGTTCAGATCGCCTCCGGCGTCCCGTGCTCGGTGGCCGTCATCCCCGACGTCGACCTGCGGTTCCGCCGCGGGGTCGTCGCCGGCGTCGATCGCGTCGAGATCGATGCCGAGATCGCGCACGTCGCCGCCGCCGAAGCAGATGCGCGGGGCGAAGAGCTCATCGTCATCCAGGCGGTTCACGCGGGAGACGCTCGACGATCCGAGCTGCCGGTCGGCATCGCCGAATCCGCAGCCCGGGCCATGTTCCCCACCCTTTCAGTCCGGTCCCGGGTGACGACCCGGCCGGCCGCCGAGGCTCTCCTCGACGCGGCGCTCGACAAGGCTCTGCTCGTGCTCGGGCCGGGATCAGGCGACCCACAGCGTTCGCCGATCGGGTCGGTGCTGCACGACGTGCTGTTGAACGTCAACGCACCGGTGCTGGTCGCCCGCCGGGCCTCCGATCGCGAACTCGTCGGCCCCGTCGCGCATCAGGACGCCGGCCCGTCCGGCGAGTGACTCACGACCCATTCGGCGCAGGAACGACGGCGATCGCGCACGGCGGTGCGGTGATCAACTCCCTGCTGGTCGAACCGAGCATGAGTCTGCTGGCGGCCGACCGCGCGCGACGACCCACCACCAGCAACGACGCGTCCGCGGCGGCGACCGCAGCGGTCAAGCCCGCCGACGCCCCCCCGGTGCGGAGGTCGGCGCTCACGGCCACCGTCGCGCCGCGAGCGGACGTCGCCGCCCGCAGCGCGTCGAGCGACGCCTGCTGACGCGCCGGGATCGAGTCGCCTCCGCCGGGGGTGATCCGCGTCTCGCCAATGGTCGGTAGCTTCCACACGTGCGCGAGCACCAGGCTGCGGCTGTCGCGCTCGGCCAGCTCATAGGCGAAGTCGAGCGCTGCGTCGGAGGCGGAGTCGATGGATGTTCCGACTACGACCGGCCCGCGCTGGGGCGTCCATGCGGCCGGTACGACGATGACGGGACAGGGGGCGTGTGCGGCGAGCCGTCCGGCGACGGTCAAAAGTCCGGAGTGGGGGTTGCTGCGTGAGGCATGGGTACCGACGACGAGCAGGTCGGCGGCCGAGTCCGCGGCCGCAGCGGCGAGCTGCTCTTGGGGGTCACCGTGTCGCAACTCCGTCACGACGTCGAGGTGATCACCGATGGCGCGGAGCTCGAGAGCCGCCGACCCGAGGTCTGCTTCGGCCTGTCCGGTCGCCGGGGATCCGACGGCGCGGACACCGACCAGGGTGATCCGTGACGGCGTATGGGCGACGTGGTGAGCGACCCAGCGCAGGGCCGCGCGGCTTCCCGAGCCGCCATGGATGGCGACGGTGATCTGACTCATCGTCACCCCTCCATCGTCGAAGGCGCCGCGCGGATTCATCAGGGGCAAAGGTCCCGCGCGGGCCGTTCGACCCTGCCGAGCACGCGCCGAGTGGTCCATCCTCGGCATGGTGTTCACACTTCAGCGGCGTCCGATCGCGGCGACCCCGGCGATCCCGGCGTACTGGGCGCTTCAGCCGGCCGAGGTGTTGCAGGCGACGGCGTCCCGCACGAGCGGACTCACCGACCGCGAGGCCGAGAGTCGGCGCGGCCGGGATCCCGACCCGCTCGGAGAGCACCGACGCCGCCCGGCGCTGAGGATTCTGCTGGCGCAGTTCACCAGTCCCATCGTGCTGGTGCTGATGGGGGCCACGGTCATCGCGATGACGCTCGGCGATCTGCTCGACGGCGCGATCATCATCGCGATCATCGCCGCCAGCGGCATCCTCGGGTTCTGGCAGGAATACCGTGCCGACGCCGCGGTAGCGCAGTTGCTCGCCAGTGTGCAGGTGATGACCCGAGTCAGACGCGACGGACGCGAACGCGAGGTGCGGATCGGGGACGTCGTCGTCGGCGACGTCGTCGAACTCTCGGCCGGAGATCTGGTTCCGGCCGACTGCCGCCTGCTCGAGAGCTCGAATCTTCAGGTGGATGCGTCGGCGCTCACGGGCGAGTCGTTCCCCGCCGACAAAGACGCCGATGCCCGGCTGGACGGGTCCACGCCGCTCGCAGCGCGAACCACCGCTCTGCAGTTCGGCAGCCATGTCGTGAGCGGGCGCGGGCGCGCCGTTGTGGTGGCCATCGGCCGCGGCACCGAGTTCGGACGCGTGACCAAGTCGATCGGCGCCGCCCCGGTGCGCACCGCGTTCCAGATCGGCATCGCCCATTTCGGCTGGCTGCTGGTGAGGATCATCGGCGTTCTGACGGTGTTCATCTTCGTCGTCAACTGGGCGTTCGGCCGCCCGCTGTTCGAGGCACTGCTTTTCGCGTTGTCGCTCGCGGTCGGGATCACCCCGCAGATGCTGCCGGCGATCGTGTCGCTCAGCCTCTCGGCCGGCGCGCGCCGTCTCGCGGCCAAGCGGGTGGTCGTCAAACGGCTCGACGCGATCGAAGATCTCGGCTCGATCACCGTGCTGTGCACCGACAAGACCGGCACCCTGACCGGCGGAGTGGCGGAGCTCGATTCGGCGATAGACGTTGCCGGGCTGACCAGCGCCCGCGTGCTCGGGCTCGCGGCTGCGAACGCCGGCGCTCAGATCGGCTTTCGCAATCCGCTGGACGACGCCATCCTGCGGCGCCAGCCCTCCCAGGTCGAGGCCTTCGACGAGCTGCCCTACGACTTCCAGCGCAAGCGGCTGAGTGTTCTGGTCCCGTTCGACGGCCGGCCGACGCTGGTGACCAAAGGCGCGGCCGCCTCCGTCTTCGATATCTGCACCAGCATCCTCGACCGTTCCGAGCTGGAGGCCCGAGTCGAAGCGCTGTGCGCGGCGGGCAACCGCGTGCTGGCTATCGCGTCGAAGCCGATGGCGAGCGACAGTCGTCTGGATCTCGACGATGAACGCGGGATGACGCTCGAGGGCCTCCTGGTGTTCGCCGACCCGCCGAAGGACGGCGCTGCGGGCTCGATCGCCGCGCTCTCGGCGCTCGGGGTGAGCGTGCGAGTCATCACCGGGGACAGCGCCGCTGCCGCTCGCGCTGTCGCGACCAGTGTGGGACTCGACGCGACCCGGGTGCTCACCGGGCCGGACCTCGACGGCCTCGACGGCATCCGCCTGGGAATCGCGATCCGCGGCGTCTACGTCTTCGCCGAGGTCGAGCCGATGCACAAGGAACGGATCGTCGCTGCGCTGCGGGCCGATGGCGAAGTCGTGGCGTTCCTCGGCGACGGGATCAACGATGCGCCGGCTCTGCACGCCGCCGACGTCGGCATCTCGGTCGACACCGCCGTCGACATCGCCAAGCAGGCATCCAGCGTGGTCCTGATGGACAAGGGGCTGGATGTCGTGGCCGACGGGGTGCGGCTGGGTCGCCAGACGTTCGCCAACACCCTCAAATACATCCGGCTGACCACCAGCGCCAACTTCGGCAACATGGCATCGATGGCCGTGGCCAGTATCGCGTTGCCGTTCCTGCCGTTGCTGCCGCGCCAGATCCTGCTGCTGAACTTTCTGAGCGACATCCCGGCGATGGCGATCGCCTCGGACGAGGTCGATGCGGAGCAGCTGACTCAGCCGGTGCAGTGGGACATCCGGCGCATCCGCACCTTCATGCTGGTCTTCGGTCTGCTGTCGACCGTGTTCGACCTGATCACCTTCGCGGTCCTCGTGCTCGGCTTCGGCGCCGGCGAGACGCTGTTCCAGAGCGCGTGGTTCGTGATGTCGACCGTCACCGAGCTCGCTGTGCTGTTCTCGCTGCGCACCTCACGGCCGCTCTGGCGCTCGCGGCCGGCCACGATCCTGCTCGTGCTGAGCATCGCGGTCGCGGCCATCACGGTGGCCCTGCCGTTCGTGCCGCCGATCGCTGCCGTTCTCGGCCTTCAGCCGCCGCCGCCGCACCTGATCGCGGCGCTCGTCGTCGTGCTGCTCGGGTACGTGACCGCGAACGAACTGCTCAAGCGGATGCTGCTTCAGCCGAAGAGGCTGGTGCGGCCGAACTTGGCACGGTCCACGTGAACGCCGGTGACCTCAGACGGGATGATCTGCACGAAGTTGCGCTTCTCGGTCGGGGTCCACGACGCGAGTTCCAGCACCCCTGAGCGGATGATCACACGATCGTCGTCGAGCACGCGTGCGGTGCCGTGCATCACGACGCTCCAGTAGCGCTGCGAGTCGTGCCCATCGACCTCGAACGCGACGTTGCGGTCTGACAGCACCTGCTCGAGCTTCGAACCCGGGGCGGTGCGGAACAGGATCGTCTTGTCCCAGACGAGGTAGTTGACCGGAAAGATGTCGGCCTTGCCGTCTGCGGCGGTCGCGAGCCGACCGAGTCCGGAGCGGAGCAACAGCTCCCAGCATTCGTCGACAGCGAGGCGGTCGGGGGCGAGGGGAGGCGTCGCGGGCGGGGTGGTGGCATCAGTGGTCATGCGAGCAGTTCACCGCGCCTGGCCGCTCGGCCCCAGGGTCGTTGGTCCCAGGGGACCTTCGACCCTGCTCCGCGCGCCCGCGTGAGGCCAGCCTCTGAGCATGCCCCTCCTGTTGCATGTCCTCCATGTTGTCGGCGCTGTGTTCGTCATCGGACCCACCGCGATCCTGCCGATGTTCGCCCTCCGAGCGATTCGCCGGGGTGATGATGAAGGACTGCGTGGTCTCACCCGCTCGTTCCTCGTGTTCTCGATCGGCTCGGTCGTTGTTGCGGCCATCGGCTTCGGTGTCATGAGCACCGGCGAACCTGACGACAACTGGTCGATGGCGACGCCATGGATCGCCGGCTCGATCGCACTCTTCGCCGTCGCCGCTCTGCTGAATCTCGCCGTCGTCTACCCGGCATTGCGCCGGATCACCCGCGTGGGCGGATCCGAATCCGGGTCCCGGCTCTACCCGCTGATCGCGGGGGCATCCGGAATCTCTGCTCTGCTGCTGGTGGCCGTCGTCGTGCTCATGGTCGCCCAGCCCTGAGCGGTCGGTCCGTGGCGCCAGTCTCGCGTAGCCCGGTGTTCACGTGACACTCCCGCGCGCGATGTCTGGGGTTCACCCGCGCCCGTGACCCTTGCCGCGTGCTCAGGCCTGCGGTCGCCGCCCTCACCTCGCTCGTCATCGTCATCGCCCTCGTCATCGGCGGTGGTCTCGCCGCACAACCGGCCGCCGCCCTGCAGCCGGACGTGACAACCGCTGGGCTGGTGTTGATCGACGAGCTCGCCAACGGCGACGCCGAGTCCGACTCGAACAGTTTCGTTGAGCTGCGCAACTGGGGCGACGAGGCGGTTGACCTGACCGGGTGGCGGCTCTTCCGGTGCAGCGCGCAGGGCCTTCGCAGCAACGTCGGCCGCCCCGAGAGCGACCTGACCGGGGTGATCCTGCCGCCACGAGGCGTCATCACGATCAGCCGCATCGGGATGCCGGGCCGACTCCACGTGACGCAACCGTTCGCGCTCGGGGGCTTCGGCATGTACCTCGAATCACCCGACGGTGTCCTCGCCGACCGGATCGGCGTCTACCCGAACGAACCGTGGCCGACCGAGAGCGAATGCACTCCCGAGGGCGGCAACCTGCCCAACGTGCTCGACTTCTCGCGCGACCAGAGCTGGCAGCGGATCGCGGCGACCGGAGATGTCACGACCGACTGGATCGTCGCCCCCTCCACGATCGGGCACCCCAACACGATCGCATCGAGCCCCCGTGCCGCGGGTGCGGTGGTGATCTCTGAGATCACGGGAGCCGGACCGGCCGGAGGCGGCGACGATTTCGTCGAACTCCGCAACGACGGCCCGGATCGCGTCGACCTCTCTGGCTGGACTCTCGACCGATGCACCGCATCCGGACGCCTCCGTCCCTCCGGACGAGAGCTGCAGATCGCGGACGGCACCGCGCTCGACCCCGGCGACACCTGGGTCGCCGGGGGTCCCGGCTTCACGGGCGAGGCGGACGCCCGGTATGACGTGTCGCTCGGCGACGTCGAGTTCGGCGTGGCGGTGCACGACCGCGACGGCCGGCTCGCCGACCGGGTCGCGGTCTCGGCGTACGCCGACAGCGCCTGCCAGAGCGACGACAGCAAGCTCGCCGCGATTCTGGATGCCGTGGCCGGCGAGAGCTGGCAGCGGGCACCCAGCGGGTGGGTCATCGCTCCCCGCACCCCGGGCACCGCCAACCGCACCGGCGACCAGAGCGTCATGTTCAGTTCCTTCGACTACCCCGCGCAGCCGCGGGTGGCGATCAGCGAGATCGCCACCGACCCCGCCGATTCCGAGTCGCCGGCCGGCTCGACGCAGCAGAACTGGATCGAGCTCGGCAACTACGGCGGGGAGCCCGTCGATATCTCGAGGTGGACGGTGCGCCGGTGCCAAGCAGACGGCACGCGCGCGCTCGATCTGCAGGTCACCGTGGCCGATGGCACGGTGCTCGCGCCGGGGGCGGTGTTCCTGGTGGCGCGAAGCGGAACGGCGGCGGCAGCCGCTGCGGACGCGACCTACGACGTGTCGCTGAACTTTCTCGGTGCCGGCATCTGGATCGCCGACGAGCACGGACGCCGGGTGGACAGTGCCGGCATCTTCGCCGCCAACGAGATGGACTCGAGCAACGTCATCGACAGCCCCTGCACCAAGGGTGTCGCGCTCACCACGTACCTGCCGGATCGCATGCTCGCCGAGACCTTCCAGCGCAGCCGGTTCACCGGCGTCGACGCCGACGACTTCGTTGCCGGCCCGGCGACGCCCGGGGTGATCGACACGGTCGAGTGGATCGATCCGACCCTGCGTGTGACGGGCGTCGTGGCGCCCGGACAGGAGCGGGAACGAGTGATCACGACCGCCGGTCTGGGCACCCGTGCCGAGTCGCTCGATCAGCCGGTCGCGGTGCTTGAGGCCTGGGGCGGGTCGTCCGAGGCGCCCCTCGTCTCCGAGCGCGGCGACGTCGAGACCGCGATCCAGCCCGGCAGTCCCGTGCTGGACGACGGCTATCGCTACCCGTACCAGCGACTCGTCATCGATGCCACGAGCCTCGCGGCCGGTTCGACGGTCGGATGGTCGGGGATCACCGAGCCGAGGCACGAGATACAGCTCTCGGTGTGGAACGGCGGTGCGTGGCGTCCGCTCGGCGCCACCGCGGCCGACCCCGAGACCGGGGTCGTCGAGGTGCGTGGCACCCTCGAAGCCGGGGATCTGCGCGAGGCGAAGGCGACCCTGCTGGTGCAGGACGGTCCGCGCACGCAGCCGACCATGGCATCCGGTATCGACGGTCTGCTGCAGGACCCGGCGAGCTATGACTTCGCCATCTCGCACATCACCGACACCCAGTACCTGACCGAGAGCTATCCCGAGGTCTACGCCCAGCTGGTCAGTTGGATCGCCGACAACGCCGGCGACCGCAAGATCGCGTTCGCCACTCACACCGGCGACCTGATCCAGAACTGGGTCGATCCCGACCAGAGCCTCGACCGCGCCGAGCGTGAGTTCGCCCGGGCCTCGGCCATCCAGGGCATCCTCGATGAGGCGGGCGTGCCCAACAGCGTGCTGCCGGGAAATCACGACAACAAGCGCGGCGTCGACAACACGCTCTACAACGCATACTTCCCGCCCTCGCGCTACGAGGGCACCGACTGGTACGGCGGCTCGATCGCGCCGACCGACAACTCGGCGAACTTCTCGACGTTCGAGGCGGCGGGCGCGCGGTTCCTGATGATCTCGCTGCCCTACGCGTATGGCGACCGCGAGATGGACTGGGCGACCGAGGTGATCGAGGCGCATCCGACCTACAACGTGATCGTGTCGACCCACGAACATGTGACGCCGATGACGACAGAGGTCGCCGCCGGCCGGTCAGCGAATTCGCGCTGGGTGTCGCGCGGGGCCGAACTGTGGGAGCGGGTCATCGCGCCGAACCGCAACGTCGTGCTGGTGCTGTCGGGTCACTTCCACGGGCTCGGACAGCTCACGACCCAGAACGCCGGCGGCCTCGAAGGCCACACCGTCGTCGAGTTGCTGGCCGACTACCAGGAGTTCCGCACCCACACGGGCGAACGGGCCACCGGGTTCCAGAGGTTGCTGCAACTCGACCTCGCCTCGGGTGGCGTGGCCGTCGACACCTTCTCGGTGCGGCTCGACGCGACCAAGAGCTTTCCGTACGACTACCGCCAGTTCGTGCCCGACAACGGGTTGTCGACCACCCCGTCGAACGCGCGACCGTGGCGCATCGTCGAGGCGGGGCTGCAGGGACGGTATGGCGAATCGGACGACGAGTTCGCGGTGCAGGTCGCGTTCCAATACCGCAAGACCGTGATCACGACGGGAGTGGCCACCTCGTAGTCGTCCCGCGTTCACCTTCGTGCACCCGACCGCTCACGTCGCTCGGGGAGCGTTGCCGCATGGACGGTGGGTCGCGTGAGCTGGCATGGGTGGAATCCCCGCTGCAGCTGCTCGCCGCGGCCGAGTACGCGGCGTCCCGCGGCCGAGCCGTCGATGTCGCCCTGAGGGTCGGGCCACAGTTGGCAGAGACGGCGCAGCGGCTCATCGAGATGCGCGCCCTGTTCGGCACCGTTCAGCCGTACTTCGGAATCCCGTGGGGCATGCTGGCGTCGCACCGGTCGTGGCTGGTCGGCGACGGGTTCTCGGGTCAGTTCCAGACGGCCATGAGCACGATCGGGGCGCGCACGGTGACCCTGCTCGACGACGGCATGATGACACTCCCGCTCGCGCGCTCACTGACCGGCACCCGCGTCTACGCGCGGCCCGGC
Organism: Pseudolysinimonas sp.; assembly: GCA_039932215.1. GTDB lineage: Bacteria > Actinomycetota > Actinomycetes > Actinomycetales > Microbacteriaceae > JBDSKH01. The sequence continues at coordinate 15,234 of JBDTQN010000031.1, forward strand.
CACCCGACATCTCGTCGACGCACCGCACTCGCGTCGCTCACGCGGGATCGCCTGCTCGCCCTCGCGGCGCGAGAATCGCTGTCGTTCTTCACGGCATTCGCCGGACATGAGTCGCTCGGTACCCTGGGCGCCCACGGGATCGCCGTCGAAGAGAACACGTTTGCGTGGCTGCGCCGCACCGGCACACCCGTGCCGCTTCCCGCAGATTCGGTCGTGCTCGGCTCCGCCGCCGTGACCGACGGTTCGCTCAGCACGGCCGACTACCTCGCCTGGGTGCGGTCGGTCACGCGCCATGCCGACTCGACCGTCGCCTACCTCCCGCACCGCCGCGAGCATCCCGACCTGCTGGCCGCTGTCGCCGGACTGCCGCACATGGCGGTCGTGCGGACCGGTCTGCCCGTCGAGCTCGCGCTCGCCGGCGGCGACCGCGCGATGCGCATCGCGACACTGCCCTCGACGGCCGCCATCACGCTCGCCTGCGTCCTCGCCGGCACGGGGAGCACCATCACCACGCAGGAGTTGCGCGAGCCGGTGCGATGAGCGAGCGCGCCCTGACGGTCGCCGTCATCCCCGCACGCGGCGGCTCGAAAGGCGTCCCGCGTAAGAACCTCCGCCGGGTCGGCGGCATCCCGCTCATCGCCC
>JBDTQN010000032.1:0-15645 GCA_039932215.1 Pseudolysinimonas sp.
CATCGGTCGATGCCGCGAGGATCCGCTCGAAGTCCTGAAGGTAGGTGCGGGTGTAGGCGATCGCGCTGGCATCGTTCGGCGTGTTCGGCAGGCGGTGCCCGGCGATCACGAGTTGCGCGTCAAGAGCCGACATCTCGTCGAGGAGCTCGATCCACGCGGCACGCTTCTCGACTGTCGCCGTGTCAGCGGTCCAGACGTGCTCCTTCTGAAAGAGAAGGACCCCACCCAGGATCGCCCGATCCTCAGAACCCCAGAGGTAGCTGCGGTCAGGCAGGAGGGCGGAGCCGCCGCGCAGTTCGAGCACGCTCCCGTCGACCAGGAGCGTGTTCCCCTCAAGCGGCGAGATCTCCACAAGTCGAGTCGGGAGGTTAGTTTCGAGCGCCGCCCAGGCCTGCAGCTTGCCGTCGAACGATGCATGGATGTGCTCGATCACGAGCGGCGTCGCTACGATCTTGGCGCCGGGGAACGCGTCGGCAACGACCTCGAGCCCGAAGTAGAAGTCGGGGTCGGCATGGCTGATGAAGACGGTTTTCAGGGCCTTTCCGGAGTCGAGGATCGCCGCAACCAAGCGGTGACCGTCGGCCCGAGTGAATCCGGCATCGACGAGAAGAGCCTCGTCTGGGCCGGTGACGAGGACCGCCGATTTGTTGGGGGACCCGACCGGGAAGTCGAGGTCGAAAACCTGAAAGTTCAGAGACATGAGAGGAGGAACCCTTCTGCATTCGACTCAGCAGATGCCGAGGCGACGCGTATGCGTCACTGCAGAGTAACAAAAGCTGACTGCGCAGCTATTCCCGATTGGCGGAAATCGCGTCGTCTATGGCATGACGGGCAAGGCGCGAGCCGCGTTTCGACTGAGGGTGCGAACCGCGTCCGCGAACACCTCGACCTGGTCACCGGGGAGGACGTCGATCAGGTAGCGCTCGATGTTCTGCACGTGCAGGGCGCTCGCGCGCAAGACCACGTCCGTGCCGTGCGGCGTGAGCTCCACGAGCTGGACGCGCGCGTCATCCGGTGACGGGCGGCGCGTCACCAGTCCCTCGGCGACCGCGCGCTGCACCAAACGTGTCGCCCCACCCGAGGTCAGTACCCGCGCCTGCGCAATGTCACGCAACGCGAGCCCACCCGAGCCCGCACGACCCACCAGAAGGAGAACCTCGAACACGGAGTGCGTGACGCCCGCGCCGTCTTCGAGCGCCCGGCCCAGCAGATAGTCGAGGCGATTCGCTGCACCGAGGAGTCGTCCGAACATCACGATGCGTGGATCGTTCGCCGCATCCCGCGCCGAAGCATAGGTCTCATTGATCACGAGTCTTAACGTAGGGGCGACGGCAACCAAAGGGTGGGGCGGCCACCTTCGAAGCTCCGAGTCTCCCTACCGGAAGGCGTCAGTCGCTGACGTAGAGCACCGCGCCTGCCGCCTTGAAATGTGGACGCTGTATACATAGGGTGGGACGATGAGCCACCCGCCGATCGTCGACCTCGAAACCTGGCAGTCCACGCGTGACGAACTGCTGATCCGCGAGAAGGCCCACACCCGCGAGGGCGACGCGATCGCCGCCGCACGGCGCCGGCTGCCGATGGTCGAGTTCGACCCGACCGTCAAGGTCATCGGCCCGGACGGGCCCGTCCCGTTCCTCGAGCTGTTCCAGGGCCGCGACGAGTTGTTGGTCTACAAGCACATGTGGTGGGACGGGGCTCCGCACCAGGGTCAGTGCCAGGGCTGCACGCTGGCGGCGTGGCACCTGCACGACGCCTCGTACCTCAACGCCCGCGGCGTCTCGTTCGCGATTCTCACCACCGGCATCTGGCCGGAGGTCGCGCCCTACCTCGAGTTCATGGGCTACACGCAGCCGTGGTATTCGGTGCGCGACGTCCCTGAACCGGTCGGGAACGACATGGGCTCGATTACCGCGTTCCTTCGCGACGGTGACCGGGCGTTCCTCACGTACGCGACGACCGGGCGGGGGTGCGAGGTGCTCGAGAACTCGCTGGCGCTGCTCGACATGACGCCGTACGGCCGACGGGAGACATGGGAGGACAGCCCCGAGGGCTGGCCGGACACGCACCCGGCCTGCTGGTACTGGCGCACGGGCGCCGACGGCGAGCCGACGGACTGGGATGCGAGCCGACCCGCGCCGCAGTGGACGCGGCCGGGAGCGGAGCCCGTTACCGCCCTGGGCAGGACGGGCATGCACCACTGACGGCCGAGGTGCTCATCGGGCTGGGCGCCCTAACCTCCGACCCAGCCGCTGACGCCGAACTCGCCGAGGACGGCTGTGCAACTCTCCGACACCGCTGCGAACGCCGCTTTCCATTCGGCCGAGTCCGGGTCCACCGCGTAGGTGCCCGCAGCATCCCGCAATGCGAGCACGTCGCCGTTCACCTCGTCGTCGTCGGATTCGCCGATGCGACCGAGCATGGAGCCCGCCAGGTACATCGCACCCTGGTATTCCTCGCCGGGAATCCTTCCGGCATCCCAGGCCTGCTTCATGTTGAAGACCAGGGTTCCGACGTCCGAGACCTGGAAGCACGCGTTATCGGCAGACTGCGTCGGCGCCACGGGTTCGGGCGTGGGCGCGGTCGTGCACGACGCCAGGACGCCGACCGTGAGGGCCGCCGCCGCCCACATGGTTGCGTGACGAATCCATCTCGCGCGCGCGAGATGCGGACCGGTGCGATTCATTCTGAGACCCCCGATGTGTCGGTGTGCTATTCGAGTATCCGTCACGTGGCTACGCTGTTCACGTGCGGCCGATCAGCTTTCGCCCGGTCCAGCCCGGAGACGGAGCTCTCCTGCACGAACTGCATGGCGACCCATCGACGAATGTGCACAACCCGTACGGCGCCTCCCCCGACCGGGACGCGAGCGAAGAGATGCTGAGTGGCTGGTTGAGGCACTGGAGCGACTACGGGTTCGGCTACGAACTCGCCTTCGATGACGTGAACCTCGTGGGCATCTGCGGAGCGCGCCACGACAGGTGGCAGGACCGGCCAGTGCGAAATCTCTATTGGCGACTCATGCCGGAGTACTGGCACAGGGGGTTGGCGGGTGTCCTTGGGCGCCGCGCTCTCGAGATCGCGGAAAGCGCGTCCCAACCACACGACGTGATCGTCGCGAGGATGCTGCCATCCAACGCCGGGTCGATCCGGGTCGCTGAAGCCCTAGGCCTGGAACGCCGTCAGGATCTGGACGACCAGGTGGACGGTACGGAGTGGATTCTCTACGCGAAGCGCGCCGGCGTCAGCGGCGGCTAGGCGCTCGCGATCGCCTGGGCCGCCGCGAAATCTCGGGCATCGTCGAGCCCGGCGGCGACGGGCTGAACCACGAGCCTCTGCGCCACCTCGTGGGTCGTCGCAGCCAATCGACGACGGGTCTGGCGGCGGCGTGAGGCCGCCGTCAGTGCGCCGAACAGGCTCCCGAGCAGACCGAGGAGAATGCCCAGGAGGACAGCGGCCAGGATCAACAGCGTGGGCACGGCCCACCCCGACACCTGTGGAACCTCGATCCGCGGAAGCCCCATGGTCGGCAGCACCGCCGCGGCGAGCAGCCACCCTGCGCCGACGAGTCCGGCGAGCAGTGCGATCCACTGCACGACGGTGAAGATCGGCCACCACCACGAGCCGCGCGCGGGCAGCGGCGTGCTCGCGAGCGCCAGATCCAGGGCATCGGGAAGCGTGTCGAGTGCCGTTTCGGCCCGGCTTCGGATCGCGCTGCGCCACGGCACGGCCAAGCCCTCGGATGCCGTGTCAGCGAAACCGCGCACGGCAAGCGAGAGGCGCGCTCGGGCCGCTGAACTCATCGGGGGCATGCTTGTTCGGTGCATCGCCGGGTCGCGCCCTGTGGTGCGCGTGCCGAGCCCGAGTCGCGTCAGCGGGTCGGCCCGCAACCGTGAGATCCACGATACGAGCGGCCAGCCGGTCGCCTGCGCGGAGCGCTTGCGATAGGAACCCGCGACAGCGGCCGCGACCACATCGGCCCCGGCGGCGATCGCGACATCCTCACGGAGGCGTCCCACTGCGCGAGCGTCAACGCGTGAGGGAGTGCCCGGACCGGGCATCCGGGATGCGATGGTGGCGAGGTCGGCCGCGAGACGGGCGTCGCGGGTGGTTCGTGCACCCGCAAGATCGCCCAGCGCCGTGCGAAGGTCTGCGATCCCCGCTCCGGTCCGAGCACTGACCGGCACGACCTTCACTTTGGGGATGCCGTCCCGGTCTGCGATCTCCCGCAGGGATCGCACCACCTTCGGCACATCTGCGGCGGCAAGCAGGTCCACCTGATTCAAGACGAGCAGCGTCACCTCAGCATGCCGCGCATGTGGCGCAATGAACTGGGTATGCAGCACGTCGTCCGCGTATTTCTGGGGATCGACGACCCACACCAGTGCGTCGACCTGGCCGGCGAGACGCTCGGCGACAGCTCGGTTGCCCGGCTCGACAGAGTCGAAGTCGGGCAGGTCGAGCAAGACCAGCTGACGTGCGCGGGAGTCGAGCGGCGTGTCGCGGACGATGCGCTCGCGAACGTCGAGCCAGTCGAGAAGTTCGACGGCGCCGTCGGGTTCCCAGGTGACGGCGAGGGGTTGTGAGGTCGTGGGCCGTCGCACGTGAGTGCGTGCCACTTCTGCGCCGACGAGTGCGTTCACCAGGCTCGACTTACCCGAGCCTGTTGCGCCGAAGACACCCACGACGGTGTAGTCGGCCGACCGTTCTCGACGTTGGGCGGCGCGCTGCAAGAGAGCGTCGGCAGCATCGCCGAGTTCGGCGGGGATCCGACCGTCGCCGCTGGTGCGCATCGTGCGAAGGGCGGTCAGGCGATCGTTGACAGAGGGTTTCACGAACGAGGCTCCAGGCGGGCCGCGCGAGCGACGTCGTCGAGCAGTGCCCTCGATTCGCGCCTCAGCGACTCAGGGGTCGAACCGAATGTGACCGGCTCGAGCGCGGCGGTGAACCGTGCGCGCTCGGCGTCGAACAGCGCACGCACTTTCTGCTGCAGGTCGCGGCGAGCCTCGGCCGCGAGGCGACGGACCGCGTCCTCCCCGAACACGGTCTCGAGGAGCTTCTGTCCCAGCACAGCAGAGCCGCCGGCGATCAGGATCTCGCCGCCGGTCAGCCCTCCTGTCGAGGCGAACACCACGATCATCAACGCGACCGTCACGACATTGAGGCCGAGCGAGAGCACCCGTGCGCGCACTCGCTTGTTGCCCGCGTTGTCTTGTACGAGTTTGAGCAGCGACCCCTGCCAGTCCCGGATCATCGCGGACGCCGAATCGGCGAAGCCGGCGGTCTCGGATGCGAGGGTCGGTTCGGCCTCCGCGATCTGACGACCCGCCGCGCTGCGCTGGAGTTCTGCCCACACCGCCCCGGCGGCACGCCCACCCTGGTCGACGATGACCGCATGCAGCCCGCTCTCGATCTTGGTCTCGACCGCGATGACCGGGCTCGGTCGGCCGGTGATCCACGCCGTGACGCTGTCGCGCGTGCGCGAGAACCACGACTCGATGGTGCGGAACACGTCCGATGTTCCGACGAAATCCTGCCACCGGGCGAGCACCTCGCCTCGCAACAGGGCGCCGTCTCTGGTCGCGTCATCGACGGACTCCAGAGCGGATTCGTACTCGGCTCGTGCCATCGCCTCAGCCCGGTCGGTCCAGGCCAGTTGCTCCTCGCGTGCACCCGCGATCTCAGCGACCCGCCTGTCCAGATCGGTGATGGTGCCGCTGAGGGTGCGCGCGGCGACCCGCGTCCGTTCCGTCCGGTCGCCGGCGATCGAGGTGAGCCAGCGAAGGGGTGCCTCGACGGCGGACTGCGGAAGCATCCCGAGGGCGTCAAGCGACTGCTCCTCGATCACGAAAATCGGCACATCCACGAGCTCGCGGGCGGCGAGCATCGCCTCGAGATCGGGCAGGATGTCATCCCTCGCTCCCGGCGGAACCCGGTTGAGGACGATACCCATGGTCACGGTGCGGCCCCCGGCACCCTCGAGGAGACGCCACGGCACCGCATCCGCATATCGATTCGCCGTCGTGACGAACAGCCACAGGTCTGCGGCGGCCAGCAGTTGCGCGGCGAGCGCGCGATTCTCGTCGGCCACCGAATCGATGTCGGGCGCATCGACGATCGCAAGCGACGGAGGCACATGCGCGTCAGAGAGCAGCATCAGCTCGTTGATGCGTGACACCGCGGGCGCGTCCCCGGCAGCCGTGGAATGGGTGCCGGGAGCATTCAAGGTGCCGCGCACCCTGGCCAGTCCAGGCAGGATGCGATCGGATGCGAACCAGTCGGCATCGGCCGGTGAGTGCACCAGGATCGGCTGGCGAGTGGTCGGGCGGATCACTCCCACCCGGGTGACGGGCGCACCGATCATCGCGTTGACGATCGTCGACTTGCCCGAGCCGGTCGAACCGCCGACCACCGCCAGCAGAGGGGCGTCGAGGTCGGCCAGACGTGGGCGGATGTAGTCGTCAATCTGCCTCACCGCCGCCGCGGCCGCCTCACGCTGCTGCGACGCTCCCTCGAGGGGGAGGTCGAGCCCTGCGTCGGCGAGCGACGCGCGCAAGCGTTCGAGTGACACGATGGGTGGTGGCCGTGTCTCGTTCACGGTCTCAGCATGACGGTCGCGCCCGGCAATAACTAGAATCAAGTGTCTGCGCTGGAATTCGCTCGTGAGGATCCCGAAAATGTCGAACGTCACCGAGTCTCTGGAAAGTCTGATGGAGCTTGCGGGCGCGCGTTCCGCCGCTCTGGTCGACAGCGATTCGGGAATGGTGCTCGGCCACGCAGGGTCAGATGCCGAGCTCGAGATCACGGCGGCCGCCAACACAGAGGTCGTCCGCGCGCAGCTGAAGTCGATCGGCACTCTGGGGTCCAGCGACACCATCGACGACATCCTGATCACCTTGAGCACCCAGTACGACATCGTTCGGCCGCTGGCCGCGAACCCGTCGGTGTTCATCTACCTGGCCGTCGACAAAGACAAGTCGAACCTCGCCATGGCGCGCTACCGCGTGGCCGAATGTGAGAAGCAGCTCGACCTGTAATTCGGCATGTCCCCCTAAATGCCCACAAGTGGGGGTTTCTGCATGCCCTGATCGCTCGACACCATGGACTCCTCGCCTGAAAGAAGAGGAAGCCGTCTCATGAGCGTTGATTCGCGACCGACATTGCGTTCGCGCCGCCTCTCCAAGAAGGAGGCCGACCGTCCGGATTATTCCGAGCCGGACTTCTCTTCGTGGGCCGCGAAGCTTGACGACTTCATCCCCGCGGCGTCGACCGCCCCTGCAGCAGCGGCAGTGGATGTCGCTCCCGCACCCGTGGCCGCACCCGCACCCGTGGCCGTGGCGGTCGATGATCGCCCGAGCCTCGCCGAGGTTCTCGAAAAGCTGTTGAGCTTCGACGGGGCGATGTGCGTCGCCGTCGTGGACAGCCAGTCGGGGATGATCCTCGGCAAGGCCGGTTCCGGCGTCGACATCGAGCTGGCCGCCGCGGGCGCCTCGGGCATTCTTCGCGCGCGACTGGCGAGCATCAAGGCGCTGGGCGGCGACGAGACGATCGACGACGTCCTGATCTCGCTGACCAGCCAGGTTCAGATCATCCACCCGCTGCCGGCCACTCCGTCGATCTTCACCTACCTCATCGGAGACAAGGCCAAATCGAGCCTCGCCATGGCGCGGTACAAGGCAACCGAAGCGGATGCCCTGATTCAGCTATAGGACGCACACCGTCCGTGAGGTGAGGAAAAGCAGCATGACAATCGACGTCGACCAGGATGCCCGCAAGCCGGCGCCCGAACCCGGTGCCTACCCCGTAACGGTGGGCTGGACGGAGGCGGCCGTGGCGGTGAAGTCGATCCTGTCGTTGAAGACACCCGTGCACCTCAAGATGAATGTCGAGATGCACGGGCCGCTGCTCGTCGATTTTGGGCACCACGCCTTCTCGTGGTCCACCCCGCTCGAACTCTTCCCGGTTGACGCTGTCCACACCGGACTGGAGACCATTCCGACCACCGTTGATGCTCCGCCCTACTTTGAGCTCCCCGGCCAGAATCTCGACGGGCTGCTGTGGGAGATGGGTGTCAACTCGTTCGGTGGCGCGGCTGCCTTCTGGCTGTCTGCGGATGAGCGCTACCACCTCACCCGCTGGCCCAACCTGACGCACCACAAGCACAATCTGAGCCAGGTGCGGATGATCGCGGCCCTCGGCAACGGGTACGCCAGCGCGACCGAGTTGGCCGCCTTTGCCGGTGTCGACATCTCCGAAGCTCAGCGCCTGGTCAATGCCCTCAGCCTGATGGGAATTCTCTCTCGCTCGGCGTCGGCTCCTGCCCCGGTGGCCGTCGCGCCGACGGTCGCGGCCCAGCGCCGAAGCCTGTTCAGTCGCCTGCGCAAGCGGCTGGGACGCTGAGATGGCCGAACACGTCATCCTGTTCACGGGCCCGATGGGCGCCGGCAAGACCACCGCCATCCAGAGCCTCAGCGAGATCGAGGTTGTGCGCACCGAGGCCAACAACTCCGAACGGCACATCGTCGACAAAGCGACGACGACGGTCGCGCTCGACTACGGCGAGATTCTCATCGGCGCCGACGAGAAGGTGCGCCTCTACGGCATTCCGGGGCAGCAGCGGTTCAACTTCATGTGGGCCATCCTCAAGAAGCGTGCCGAAGGGATGGTGCTGCTCGTCAACAGCGACGCCCCCGACCCGATCGCAGAGATGCTCTTCTTTCTCGACGAGTTCCGCGAGCTCTATGACCGCGGTGGCGTCGTCGTCGGGGTCACCCGCGCCGACGTGAAGGCGGGGCCAGGGATCGCCGATTTCTACGATGCGCTGGAGCGCACCAACCCCGACCTGGTCATTCCGGTGTTCACGGTCGATCCGCGTGACCGCGATCAGATGGAAAACGTTCTGCTCGCCCTCGTCGCCAACATCGAGATGCGCGCTGCCTTCGGCATGGCTTCGGTCGCGGGGGCGCTGTGACCACGGGACTGCACATGAAGCCCGCCGTGGTGAAGGCCGCGGAGACTCTGCTCGTTGACATGAGGGCTGCGACGAGTTCGCTCAGCTACGCCGCCCTCTTGACCGACGACGGTTTCGACGTCGCCCGGTTTCCGGCCAAGACCGACGGGGCGAGGTTCGCCGGAATGGCGAGCTCGATGCAGGCACTCGGCGACGCCGTGACCCACGAGCTGAGCATCGGCGCCAGCGAGTACCTCATCATCGCGTCGGGCAAGGGCCACGTCGTGCAGCTTCGAGTACCGGGGCAGGAGCTCGTGCTCTCTGCCCTGTTCGACAACGACGCGACCGTCGGTCACGCCCTCGCCATCACCCGGACGTTCGCGCAGAAGATGGCCGGCCTGCTCGCGTAGGTCGCGGACCCTGGTGGGTCAGATTCCCGTGACGAGATAGCCGCCATCGACCGGAACCACAGCACCGGTAACGAAGGATGCGGCGTCCGATGCGAGGAAGGCCACCACGTTGCCGATCTCGTCGGGTTCGCCGTATCGCGCCATCGGTGTGCGCGACAGTATCCGAGGCCCGACAGCGGGGTCCGCTTTCAGGGGAGCGAGCAACGGAGTGTCGATCCATCCTGGCGCGACAGAGTTCACACGAATCCCATCAGCGGCGTAGACCTCTGCCAGCGATTTGGTGAGTTGCACCACCCCGCCCTTCGACGCGGAATACGCGGCGATCTCACCGCCGCCGAAATAGGCGTACATGGATGCGATCGTCACGACGCTGCCCCGGCTGGCGGCGAGCAGCGGTCGGCCGAGCTGGATCGTTCGGTACACCGCGAGCAGCTGGATAGAGACCACCCGCTGGAACGCGTCCCACTCGAGTTCGCGATCGCCGAGGCTGATTCCGGCGGCGGGGACGAGTATGTCGAGCTGTGTCAGGTGGTCGAAGAGGTCGGTGAGCTGACCGTCATCGGTGACGTCGAGCTCACGCACATGGATGCGGGGATCGTCGAACTGCGCGTGGTCGGCTCCGAGCCCGACGGCGTGCACCTCGGCACCGAGCTGAGCGAGCACGCTTGCGGTCGCGGCACCGATACCCGACGTGCCCCCGGTCACCACGGCGGTGCGCCCGGCGAAGAGGTCCGGCGTGAAGGTCGCGTCACTCATGCATGCCATGCTGGCGCGGCACGCCGGCTCCACGTAGTTCCCGACTGCACGGGCCTTGACCGAGCGGGAATGACCGGTGCGACTCCCGCGGCCTAGAAGACGATCACCGGCTTCACCGTCGCCCCGCTGTGCATGTCGTGCGCGGCGGCCGCGATGTCGTCGAGCGAGTAGCGCTTCTCGAGCTTCTCGAGCGGGAGAGTCCCCGCCGCGTGCATCGCAACCAGTTGGGGGATGAGCACCGTCGGGTCGCTATCGCCCATGGTCACGCCGCGCAGCACCTTGCCCGTCAATATTCCTTGGATGTCGACGGCGATCTCGGTGCCCGGCGGCGGCGCGCCGCACACCAGCACCGTTCCGCCAACCGCGGCAGCGTCGAGCGCCCCGCGGGCAACGACCGGGTTCCCCGTGGTGTCGAAACTCTTGTCGACACCGTGGCCGCCCGTGATCTCGGCGATCCGCGCGGCGACATCCTCGGTCTTCGCATTGATCGTGTCGGTCGCACCGAGTTCGCGAGCCAGTTCGAGTCGCTCCTCGACGATGTCGATCGCGATCAGCGTGCGGGGCTCGCGGGTCTTCGCGGCGATGACGCCCGAGAGACCTACCGCTCCGGTTCCGTAGACCGCGACGATGTCGTCAGTTCCGGGGTCGAGCACGTTCCACATCGACCCGAAACCGGTGAGCACTCCGCAGCCGAGGGGAGCGAGCGCAACGAGGTCGGCATCCTGGGCCACCTTCACGAGCGACCGTTCGTCGGCGATCGCGTACTGGGCGAACGAGGACTGGCCGAAGAAGTGCGCGGCGATCGGTTCGCCGTCACGGTTCGGGGTCGCCGAGTCGGCGCCTCGCATCGCACCCAGAAGGTTGCGCGGCAACCAGGTCTCGCAGTACGCCGGATGCCCGGAACGGCATCCACCGCAGGCGCCGCACGAGGTGAAACTCATCAGCACCTTGTCGCCGGGGACGACGGCGGTGACTCCCGCGCCGACGCGCTCGACGGTGCCGGCGCCCTCGTGTCCGATGATTCCGGGGGTGGGGAACGGAATGCCCCCCGCCATCACCCCGAGGTCGGTGTGGCACAGGCCCGACGCCGTGAGCTTCACCAGCACCTCACCCACGCCGGGTTCACCGAACTCCAGGTCATAGATCACGAACTCGCCCGCCTGAAGCACCGCCCCGCGACCCGACGTCACTGCGCGGGCCCCTCATCGAGGTTGAACACGATCGACTTCGAGCGCAGGTAGCTGTCCAGAGCCTCGGGCCCGTACTCGCGCCCGAAGCCCGACTGCTTCACGCCGCCGAACGGCACCGCCGGGTCGAGCATCGCCCAGCCGTTCACCCACGTGATGCCCGCTTCGAGCCGAGCCGCGACCCGGTGAGCTCTTGCGAGATTGGTGGTCTGGATGCCGCTCGCCAGCCCAAAGGGCGTGCTGTTGGCAAGGTTGATGGCTTCGTCCTCCGTATCGAACGGCTGAACCGTGAGCACCGGCCCGAACACCTCTTGCGCGACGGCCGGATTGTCGTTGTCGACATCCGCCAGCACCGTTGGTGCATAGAAGAACCCGCCATCGAGGTCGACCGCGTGACCGCCGGTGACCACGCGAGCGCCGGCCGCCTTCGCCTGCTCGACCAGGTTCACGACCTTGTCGAGCTGGTTCTGCGACGCCAGCGGACCAATCACCGTGTCGGGCTGCGTGATGTCGCCGAACGGCACACCGGGAACCGCGTTCTCGAGAATCCCGAGCACGATGTCGTACAGCGGGCGTTCGACGAGAAGCCGCGGGCCGGCCATGCAGAACTGTCCGGCGTTGAAGACGAAAGCCGAGATGATCGCGCCGATCGCCTGATCGAGGTTCGCGTCGGCGAACACGATGTTGGCGGCATTTCCGCCGAGCTCGGCGGTGACCGGGCGGAGGGCGCGACCCGCCAGCTCGGCGACGCGCGCACCGACCTCGGTCGACCCGGTGAACGCCACCTTGTTGACCAGGGGGTGGGTCACCAGATGATCGCCGAGGGCAGCCCCCGACCCGGTGATCACGTTGAAGACGCCGTCGGGAACGCCCGCCTCCTGCAGGATCTCTGCCATGAGCAGCGCCGACAGCGGGGTGTCGCTGGCCGGCTTGTGCACGACGGTGTTGCCGGCGACGAGGGCGGTTGCGATCTTCGTCGACGACAGGATGAGCGGAAAGTTGAACGGAGTGATGGCCGCGACCACGCCGAGTGGTTCCCGCCGCACGTAGGCGTGGGTGTTCGCCGGCGTCTCGCGCACCGAACCGTCGAGGTGCTGGCCGAGGCTCGCCGCGTACTCGTACTGCAGTGCCGAGTGCTCGACGTCGACGACGCGCGCCAGCATGATCGGCTTGCCGACATCCTGGCTCTCGGCCAGCGCGAGTTCTTCGGTGCGCGCACGCATCAGGTCGTGAGCCTTCAGCAGGATGCGACCGCGCTCTCGCCCGGACAGGCCGGACCAGACACCCGAATCGAATGCGGCGCTCGCCGCTGCCACCGCGTCGTCGACATCTGCCAGTGTGGCTTTGGCGACGTCGGTCCGCTTCTGCCCTGTCGCCGGTGCGATGACGTCGGTGCGTCCGCCATCCGAGGCCTCGCGCCATTCCCCGCCGATGAAGAGGCGGCCCTGCGCGAACCCCGTGTCGGCCGTGGTCGGCGCTGTCGTCGTCGTGCTCACGAGCGGCTCACCTGCGCGGCGTCTGCGATGCGCTCGACCAGGTCGGCGAAGCCGGCCGGGTCCTCCTGGAAGGGTGCGTGCCCGTGTGCGATGCGCACCACGTCGACGCCGCTGCTTGCCATGCGCGCCACCTGCGACTCCTGGAACGCCGGCGGGAGAACCCCGTCGTTCTCCGTGAAGATGTAGGTGCTCGGCTTGCTGCGCCACGCGACTCGGGTCACCGGTTCGGCCAACGATGCCTCCGACTGCGGCCGGAACATGTCAGCGAGGGCCTCGGCCGCCTCGCGGGGAGCGCCCGGGGGAAAGTCGGCGGCGATGATCTCGATGCGGTCGGCCCGATCGGCACCCAGCGAAACCTGGCCGTCTGCGGTGGCCCAAGTCGGGGGCAGCTGCCCGCCGAGAGCCTCGACAACGCTCTCACCGGCATCCGGCGCGAAGGCGGCGACATAGACGACGCGTTCGACATTCGGATGATCGCCTGCTTGTGTGATCGGCACGCCGCCGTAGGAGTGGCCGATCAGTACCACCGGGCCATCCGCGGCGGTCAGGGCGGCGGTGATCGCGTCGGCATCGGCCGTCATCGGCAGGGTTGAACCGGTGGTCGGCAGATCGAGCGCGTCGACCTGCCAGCCGCGCTCCTGCAGGATCGGGATGATGGGCGCGAATTCCCAGGCGCCCACCCAGGCGCCGTGGACGAGAAGGATGCGGGGGCGGGGTGTGGTCATGGTGCGTTGTCTCCCTTGACGAATGGACGTTCCCGCGACTGCGGTGTCGTCTGCAGTCACTGTCCGCTTGCAAGGGCCGGCGCGGTATCCGTTGAATTACGGAATCGCGCAGTTACGTAGTCGCGGAGTCGAGCATGCTCGCCTCGTACCAGACGGCGATCTGGGCGCGCGACGAGAAGCCGAGTTTGACGAGGATGCGCTGCACATGGGTGTCGACGGTGCGCACTGAGAGCACGAGGTCTTCGGCGATCTCGCGGTTGCGGCGGCCCTGATGGATCTGCATGGCCACCTCCCGCTCGCGCGCGCTCAGCCCACTCGAGGGAGGGGCGGTGTCGAGGGCGAGAGTGATCGCCTCGGCGGGATCCAGCTGTGCTCCCGCCGCGGTGAGCCGCTCGTACCCGCGGGCGCCGAGGCGGTCGCGCAAGAGGGCCACGCATCGGTCGTGATGCGCGCTCATCTGCGGTCCGTGGACGGTGATCGACGACCCGATGCGGCGCCATTGGGCATCGGCCGCGCCGAGCAGGATCGCGGAGCGTTCGGTGGGTGCCCGCTCCGCATTGATCCAACTGAGCACTTCGAGCATGAGGCATGACCCCACCGGGTCGTCGAATCCGCGGTCGGCGCTGATCGCCTCCATCGCGCGCGCCTCGGCCGCGTCGAGCTGTCCGTCAACGAACGCTGCAAGTGCCAGTGACCAGAGCGCGTGCGAGCGCATCCACATCTCGCCGAGGGATTCTGTTGTGGCGAGGGCCGCCGTTGCCGCCTCGGCGGCGCGAGGTGCCCGCAAGTGGGCGAGGGCGGTCGTGAGCTGGAACTGGGCGAGAAGCGCCTCGCCGGGATCGCTGCGTGCGTGCGCCAGGGCGATCGAGGACTCGAACTCGAGGCGAGCACGGGAGGGGTTGCCCGAAAACAGGGCGTGAGTGCCGCGCCAGCGGTGCAGCTCGAGCTGGGTGTGGGCGTCGGGCGGCTCGGCTTCGGCCAACGTCGTCGCGTCATCGAGGAGCCGCGCGGCATCGCCCAGGTCGCCCTGCAGCAGTGCCAGCCATGCGGCGACGATGAGCGCGGCGATGCGGTCTGCTGCGACGCCACCTGGCAGCGCGAGTGCCCGCGTCGCCCAGCTGCGTCCCTCGGGAAGGAACCCGCCCACCGCCCAGTGGTACCGCAGGTCGGAGAACAGGCGAAGGCTCGCGTCGACATCGGTCGCCGTGGCGGTCGCGAGGGCGGCTTGCAACTCGGCCCGGTCGGCGCGCAGGGTGGCGAGTCGTGCGACCTGCCCGGGGCCGTACCACCCGACGCGGGACTCGGCGGCGCGTTGCTGAAAATGGGCGAGGTGCCGGCGGGAGAGCAGGGGCGCCTGTCCGGACTCCTCGGCGCGTTCGCGACCGTATCTGCGGATCGTCTCCAGCATCCGGAATCGGCCGTTCTCCCGGTCCGCTTCGACTATGGACTGCAGAACGAGCTCGTCGAGTGCGTCGACCACCTCCTGCTCGTCGCCCTCGGCGACCGCGATCGCTGCGGCGAGATCGAACGATCCGGCGAAGACCGAAAGAGCGGACCACACCTCGCGGGCGCGGTCGGTGCAGAGCTCGTAGCTCCAGTCGACCAACGCCCGGAGGGTGCGTTGGCGCGCCACCGCATTGCGGGGACCACCGTGCAAGAGGGTGAACCGCGAAGAGAGGCGCTGCACCAGGTCGTCGAGCGAGAGCGTGCGCAGCAGGGTCGCCGCGAGTTCGATCGCGAGGGGCAGACCATCGAGCGCCTGGCACAACTCCATCGCGAGGTCGTGCTGGCCCGGCGTGAGTACGAAGGTGCTGTCGGCCGCCCGCGCGCGGGCTTCGAGAAGCGCCACCGCATCCACCAGCCCCTCTGGCCCGTCGGCGCTCGTCGAGAGCGGCGGCACCGCGAACACCCGTTCACCCTCGAGTTCGAGCGGGCGCCGACTCGTCGCCAGCACCGTGAGGCCGGGGATCGCGTTCAACAGTTCGTCGACGAAACCTGCAGCGGCATCGATCAGGTGTTCGCAGTTGTCGAGCACCAGAATCGTGGGCGTGCGCCCCAGCTCATGCGTGATCGCCTCGAGGGGATCGCGCGCGGCCTGGCCCGAAATCGGGAGAGCGCGCA
>JBDTQN010000033.1:0-15628 GCA_039932215.1 Pseudolysinimonas sp.
GATCGCGCCCGTCTGGGCCGAGCGAGAGAGCCAGTCGATTGTGGTGCGGTAGTCGATGACGAGCAGGCGGGCCTTCCCGCGGACTCGCCAGGCCGCGACGATGCACGCGCTGGTCTGATTCGGGTGCACGGCTATGGCCATGGCGAACCGGGCCGGCGGCTTGGGCAGCGGTCCCTTGAGAGCGCCGGCCTTCCATTGGTCGAAGTTCATCAGGCCGGTTGTCGCGCCTGCGGTGCCGAAGATCGACAGGTACTCCTGGACGAACCGGGCACGCTGCTTGACCCAGCGCTCTTTCGCGGTTTCGAGGTCGGTGAGGTTGTCGGGCACGGCCTCGGTTTTGAGGCCGGGGTGCGCGGCTAGCACGAGTTTCTCGACAACGGCCCAGTCGTTGAGGTCGTCCTCGCTCGTGCTCTCGGGGGCGGCGAACTCCAGAATGCCGGTGCGGTTGGTGCGGGCGCGGCCGTCCTGGAGGTAGTCCCAGAGCAGGTTCCCGGTGCGGTATTTCGCGGCGGTGCCGGCGATCACCAGCTGCGCGCCGTCGCGGGTGTCCATCGTGGAGAGCACGCCGGCGAGCAGGTCCTCGCCCATCTCGGGCGAAGCCTCGCCGGCCTCGTCCAGGATGATCAGATCGAAGGCGTCGGAGCGGAAGGCGGCGCCCTCGGGCGGGAACACCTGGAACACCGATCCGTTGTCGAACTCGACGCGCTCGGAACCGCCGGTGCGCTTGATGTGGAACGGGCGGGCAGACTCGGGCACTCCGCGGAACATGCGCTCAAGCGGCGCGACGATGTCCTTCCGGAAACGGTCGCGCGCCTTGAGGCCGGTCGTGCATTGCGCGTACGCGACCATGTAGCCGTCGCGCTCCAGGCACCGGCCGAGCGCTACGGCGAACAGGTCGGTGGTCTTCGTGGACCGGCGCGGCATGAGCAGCGCGAAGTACGGCTCGCCGCCTGCGAGGGCATCAGCGACGACCAGCTGCTGCGGCTTGAGCGTCTTCCCGCCCGAGAGCAGGCCGAGCAGGTGACAACCGCTGAGAAACTCGGCGCGATCGGTGGCGTTCTCGACCAAATCCGAGGCGTGCAACGGCGTGATGCAGCCCGCTCGACGCGCGTTCCAGCCCTCCAGCAGGGTCGGAATTAATTGGGTTCCGGATAGAAAATCCTCACTGCCTACGGCGGGGGTTTCGCGTGCAACCTCAAAAAGGCCGACGTCTTGGTGCTGCTGCGTCGTGAACGTGAGCGGGGGCCGGCCTCGTGTCATGAAGTCACCACCACTTGGGCAGGCGTGTCGCGTCACGCACCGCATCGTTCACGATCTGCGCGCCCAGCTTCCCGCCCGCGATCTGGTTGCAGGCAGGCTGACCTGGTGCCTTGGCATGGACCGGGCCGAGGTTGCGCGGTGAGTTGATCTGCGCCGTGGTCCACCCCTTGCGCTTGGCGATAGCCACCGAGACTCGGTGCCCGACCTGCCAGCGGTCGCCCTTCCGGATGGGCCTGCCGCACTCGATGCACGGCTGGGGCAGGGTCGCCTCGATGCGTGGTCGCTGCTCGCGCCGAGCACGCTGCCACTCGGGAGTTCGGTGGTGCGCGGTCACTCTGACTCCGATGGATGCTCGTCCGTGTTGTGGATGGTGGCGTTCTGCGTGGCGAGCAGCACCTCGTAGGTAGCCGGGCCATACCACCGGCGCGGGTGTTCGTCGCACCGTGGCACGTACACCGAGGGGAACGTGCTGTTGCGGCGCTCGACGTAGGCCGGGCCGGTCATTTGGGTTCCGATGTGAGGTGCCAGCCGTGGCAGCGCGGACAGGGGTACGAGCGGACGGGCTTCTTCTCGCCGCGCACGCCTTGTCGGCGGATCAGGAACAGCGCCCACTCGGCCTGTGGGCCGGAGGGGTAGCGGGTCTTCCCGCAGCTGGTGACGGTCATGCGTCGTCGCCCAGCCAGGTGGTCCCGTACTTGAGGGTCTCGGCGCGGTTGTCGTTCGGGATGCGGTTGCGGTGAATCACGATCGCGCCGTGTGAGGGGCCGATGAACGCATCCGAAACCAGCTGGTGCACCATGAAGACCCGCCCGCCGCTGATGCTGACGCGGACGTACCCGCGGGCGTGGTTGGCCTTCCCGATCAGCCGGCCCGAGGGCGACTTCACGCGGCCGTGGTCGCTGACCTGGTATCCGGGCGCGAGCTTCGACTCCCGCCATGTTTCACGGGAAACTGTTTCACGTTGCTTGCTCATGCGCGGTGGTGGGCGTTCGCGGGCGAGAACTCGTTGTGCAGCGCGAGCAGGGCGGGCACGGCACGGATGCGGCCCCAGGACCGCAGCCATTCCCGCTGGCCCTCGGGATCGGCCGGCGCGATCCGCCTGATCGTGGCGGGCGGGAGTCCGAGGTCTTCTGCGATCCACGGCGCGGGCATGCCCTCGGCGCGGAGCATCCCCGCACGCTCGATCTGGTCGATGGTCACGACGATCCGGCGGGTCACTTGCCCGCCTCCGACCAGGCGGTTTCGATCGTGTGCGCGTCTTCGCGACTGACGGCTGGGAGGGTCGTCGTAAGGGTGACGAACGCGCCGGCGGCGGGCTTCACGACGCGGAGGACGTCGAGCAGCTGCGGCGAATGCACCATGGACCCGAGGATGATGACGTGGGTGACGTCGGCCTGGCCGCGCACAGCGCTCGTCGCTCGCGGGGTGACGACGATGGGCTGGTGGTCGAAGCCGCTGAGTCGGGCGTACAGCTGGCCGACGCTCTGGCGCGGCGCGACGATCACGGCTTTCACGCGCGGGCCTTGCGGTCGAGCGCACGGCGCTCCGTCATCTGGATCGCCTTGGCTTTCACCCACTCGTCGCAGCACGGCTGGTGGTCGAGGATGCGGGCGGTGTTGCTCGGTGCGGGCTTCTTGGCGGGCATCAGGGTTCCTTCGTGTCGGCGGGCTGGGGGTCGGTGGTGCAGGGCTGGGCCACGCTGGACCAGAACGCCCGCGCGGTTCGAGCCGCAGCGTCATCGCTGCGAGTAGTGGACTTGAGGGCGATCCCAAAGGCGACGATCATGCGGTGGCCTCCATCAGGGCGAGGTGTGCCACGAGTTGCTCCGGCGTCATGCCGCAGTCGAGGCACTTCCCCTCGGACGTGATCGAGCACGGCAGGGACTTGCGGGCCGGGCATGCGGGCCGCGCGGCAGGGAGCGCTCGACCGTGAGCCTCACGGATCATCTCGTGCCACTCGTCGGCGGAGGGGACGTGCGCCCCCGCGGGGCGCTCATCTTCGTTTTCCGCGCGCGTACTGGGGTTACTAGGTAGACCCGGGTTAATAGTCTTCTTAGTGTTCTTAATAGGGGTCGGATTTTCCGACCCGTTCCCCTCGGATTTTCCGACCGGGTCGGATTTTCCGACCCCCCTCAGATGGGGTTGGATTTTCCGACCCCCTGGCGTGCTCCCGAGGCCGGCGTAACCGAACAGCGCAGGGTCGCTCAAGCCGGTCGGATCGGCCAGTTCCCAGTCGTCTCCAGTGCCCGCACGGCGCCGCGGCCGGCGGATCAGATACCCGACCGCTTCAAGCTCTCCGACCGCGGATCGGACACGGTCAACGCCGCCGTGGCCGTCGCGCGCGAGGCCGTTGATCGAGACGCGGAAGCCGTCCTTGTGCGTCATCAGCATGGCGAGCAAGCCGCGCGCCTGGAGGCTCAGGCGCTTGTCGCGGAGCCACTCGTTGGGAACAGACGTGTAGTTGCGCTCGAACGGGAGCAGGCGGCGGATCAGCCGGCCCTCGCTCATTCGAGGCCCTCGCGCTCGACGTCGTCGGCCAGTCCCCGCAGCGCCGCGGCAACCTCGGCCGCGGTGAGGTGCTCGTCCATGGAGTCGGCCAGTTCGAGCAACTCCGCGTGATACTCGATGCGCTTCACCGGGTGGCCCAAAAGAGGTGCGCGAGCAGCCACGCGAACTCTGCCAACTCGAACGCGAGGACCGTCATGGCGGTGATGAACAGCCCGATGCGCTGCCGGTCTGACAGGTTATTTACCATGGCGCTCACACTCAATGCAGGACGGACTTACCCCTGTATTGGGCACGGCGTGTCGTGATTTTTACACCAACGATGCGATAACGTTTCGCCATGACCATGATGGATACAGCGAATCAGACGCTACAAGCGCGTCTGCGGCTCTCACGGCTCGCTGCGGGCTACGACCAGCAGCACATGGCCGACACCCTAGGTGTTGCGCGTCCGACCGTCTCCGCATGGGAGACAGGACGCACCGAACCGAGCGCTACACACTTCGTGCTGTGGGCGTCGGAAGTCGGGCAATCGCTCGAATGGCTGGCCGAGGGTGTCTGGTGCGCCCGGAGGGATTCGAACCCCCAACCTTCTGATCCGTAGTCAGATGCTCTATCCGTTGAGCTACGGGCGCGTTGGTGCTGCGTACAACCTGACGACTATATCAGCGCAGAACTGGGCCAGCATCCAGCGCGACGAGCTGTCGGCGCAGGGCGACCTGCCTGTAGGAGGCGTCGACGAGTTCGGCCACCTCGCGCCAGTCGTCGACGATCTCGAGTGGCAGACCCAGCCACCCCGATGCGCCGAAGTACGGCGGCGAGAAGATCCGCGCATCCTGTCTGAGCGCAGGCTCGTCGTCGGGGTCGGGCTTGAACACCATCGACACGGGGATTGCGTGCGACGACCCGGCGACGACGAAGATCTTCTTACCCGCACGGAACGTCGGCCGGCCCCACACGTTGACCTCGACCGCATCGGGGTACGGCATGCAGATCTCGCGCAGCCGAACGATCAGCGGATGCTGCGGGTCGACGACCTCGGGGTGCGGCTCGGCCATGGCTGTCAGGCTAACGCTGGCAGCCGACTGATGATCCGGTCGGCGACCCCCGATCCGCCGTACGGTCGAGGCATGAGCGATGTCCCCACCGAAGACCCCGACGGCACCCCGGTCGAGAACCCGTCCGGCGCCGCCTGACCCGGCAGAATCGTCCCATGATCGTGCGGACGTCCGAGGCGTGGATCGCGCCGGGCAAACGGGACGAGTTCATGGCGATCCTCGTCGACCTGGTCGCCAGCTTCCCCGACCGCTATCCGGGGCTCGAATCGCACCGCATCCTGATCGACCGCACCGACCCCGATCGTGTGATCTACCAGAGCGTGTGGGGCGATGTGGATGCCGTGGCCGGCTTCGCGGGCGACAACTGGCAGACCGAGGCGGTCACCTTCCCCGGAGAGGCAGACCTGCTGCGCGAACCCCTGCGCCTGCGGCATTTCGACACGCGTGACCTGCAGAAACAAGAGGAGCTAGAGGACTTCGCACCCCTAGACTGACGGGCACCACCCTGATTCGAAGGAGAATCCCCCGATGGCTGCAGTTTCCACCTCTCGTCGTTCCCTCACCGGAATCGTCATGATCATCGCCGGCGCTCTGCTGCTGCTGGCGATCCTCCTGCCGTACGCCGGCGTCTCCGTGTCATGGCTGGGCGGCCTCGGCTACCTCGCCCTCGCGGTCGCGCTCATCATCTTCGCGGTCGGCGGCGTCAACTCACGCCTCACCCAGATCCTGCTCATCGCGGCCGGCATCGGTTGGGCTCTTCTGGGTCTGGCCGCGTTCGGACTGGGGCTTCCCGCCGTGCTCATCACCATTGCGGCCCTGGTCGCGGGCATTGGCACCGTCGTCGCCGCGATCCTGCTGTACGTCGGCAAAGAGGTCCGCAACACCCCGGCGATCTTGTTCATCGTCACCGCGGTGCTCGGCCTTCTCGTGCTGCTGCCGTCGTTCGGCGTCGCGGCTCTCACCGGCACGCTCTACGCGATTGTCGCCGTCGCGTTCGCGATCGGCCTGATCATCACCGGCTACCTGTTCACCCGCAAGGAGGGCCGCCGCTAGACCGGCAGCTCTTCCCGCACCAGCTTCACCCGGAGCCGGGCATGTCCAATGAGGGGCGTGCCCGGCTCCTTCCTTTGTGCACCCCGCCACTCCTAGGCTGTGCGCCATGGCGCTCTTCGGACGACGCAAGCCGGATGCTGACAACACCGCGGGGTGGACCCCCGTCTCGATCCACATCATCGAGGCCCGACGCCCGCTCGAGCGCGACGGCGGAGGGGGTGGCGTGCTCAACGAGCTCATCGACCTGGCCGTCGATCAGGCCGGCACCCCCTACTCGTTCGTGCTGCGGGTCAGCCCTCCCGGGGCGGCGGCGTATCAGGTCGAGCACGAGGAGCGCGTCCCCGCTCGCGTGACACGAGGCCCCATCGGCCAGGGTGCGATCAAGATCCCCGACGACATCGAACTGCCCGGGTGGATGAATCCGAGCGACCCGACGAAGGTCGCGATCGACTGGTCCGGCTTCCGCTCCGACCCGGAGTCGAAGGCCGCGGTCGAAGACGCCGGCGTCGCAGAGGCAGACCGTAACTACGCCACCCAGCTGGTTCCCAAGATGAAGCCGAAGCAGCTCGAGGCGTTGCGCGCCAGTGCCGCCGCCTCGGCCGCGATGCTCGCGCCGATGGTGCGCGCGGGTCAGATCTCGCGCGAAGACTTCGACCGCGAGGCGCTCATGAACCTGCGCCGCACCCTGCTCACACAAGAGCAGTACGACGCCGCGGTGGCGGTGATCGAGGCGCCCTAGCCTTCAGCCAGCCGTTTCGCGAGCGCCCGTGCACCGCGCACCGCAAGGGCGGTGCTCATCAGCGTGGGGTTCATGGTGGTCGCCGTGGGGATGAGCGCGTTGCCACCGACGACGAGGTTCTCGTAGCCCCACACCCGCGACCACGGGTCGGCAACCGAGGTTCCGTCGTCGGAATCACCCATCCGCATGGTGCCCTGGTAGTGCAGGCTCGACCCGTTCGGCAGCAGCCGCGGTTCCGCGACGAAGGTGCCGAGCGCGGCCGCCGCCCGACGCAGGTGCTCGGTCGCCGAGTCGATCTCGGCCTGCTCGGCGTCGGTGAGCGCGTACTCGATGCTCATGTTCGGGAAGCCGCGGTAGTCGAGCTCGCCGTCGTCGAACGTGACGCCGTCTTCGAAGCGCGGGCGCTTGCGCATGCCGTACCCCATGTTCACGTAGCCCCAGCGGTTGTCGGCGTAGGGCGTCCCCGGCTCCAAGGTAAACGGGGGCTTCTCGGCGTACATCACCTGCAGAGAGAAGGGGTGGTCGGGCTCTGAGAACGGGATGCGGTTGACGGCCGCGACCGGATCGGCAGCGTTCTTCGCACGGCTGGCCAACTCGTCGTCGAGTTGCTGCTCGGTCGCAAACCGGCTCATCCGCGCGGCGTCGAGCGCAACGGTCGAGATCACGACGGGGTGCTCGGTCAGATAGTGACCCAGCGCGGTCGGCCGCACCCCCGACGCCCAGAGCAGTTGCGGCGAACGGAACGCGTCGGCGGCCACCACCACGGCATCCGCCGACACGGTCCGGGTTTCGTGGGTGCGCAGGTCCTCGACGGTCACGCCGGTGACGACACCGCCCTCGTGCTCGATGCGGCGCACCAGGGTCAGATCGTGCAGCTCGAAACGGGCGGCGAGCGAGTTACCCGGCTCGATCAACGGCCCGAGCACGACGTCGGCACCGGCCCAGCGCATCGTGCCGTCGGGCTGCGGGTCGCCGGCGACCGGCAGGGTGCCCGGTCCGTATCCGTCGGGCAGCTCGGCGCCGAACTCCTCTGCCAGAAGCGACCGCAGCGCGCCCCCGACCGCCGAGTCGGCGAACGCCGCGTTCTGCACGTGCAGCAGCTCTTCCGCCTTCGCGGCGAGGCCCTCCCATTCCGCATCCGGAATGAATGCGACCTTCTCGCTGAACGCCGGACTCGGTGTCGCGCAGGTCCAGTGCGCGCCCTGCCCACCGACGTTGGTTGCGGCGGCCGCCGCCGGGAAGGTGGAGCTGTGGGCCGATCCCGCTCCACCGAAGTCGAGCAGGTGGGTGCCCTGGCGGGCGGTGAACATGCCCTCGACGACGACCGATTCGGGAATGCCGAGCTGCGAACGAAGACTGCCCGCCTGCGGACCCTGCGACAGTTCTCGCGCTCGCGCCTTCTCGTCGGAGTCGGCGATATTACGCACGCTCTCGCCGGGACGCTCGGTGAGCTGCGGGCCGGCCTCGAACATCACCACCCGTGCGGTGGGTGACTCCTCGAGAATGACGCGGGCGTACGCGGACCCGATCGGACCGCTGCCGACGATGACGACGGTGGGGGTGGTGGTCATGCGGATTCCTTCCGGACGGGGACGGCGCTGACCGTCTCGAGGGGTTCGTGCTCGTCAGAGAGCCGGCCGCCGGGCAGCAGGATCGCCGCGACGAGGCCGACGAGGTACACGACGGCGAGCGCCGCGAAGATTGGCGCGAGCACGTCGCCGTAGATTCCCGCCACCTGGGTCTGGATGACGGGGTCGGCTTCGCGCACGAGCTGCGGCGTGAGGGTCTGCGGGTCGAGCGACGTCGGCAGGCCAGCCGCGACGGAGACACCGATGATGCCGCCGATGATCGCGGTGGCCAGCGTCGACCCGATCTGACGCACCAGGTTGATCGTCGCGGTGATCGAGCCGATCTCGCTGCGCGGCACCGCGCTCTGCACAACCGCGATGATCAGGTTCATGAACGCACCGGTCCCCACGCCGACGGCGGCCATCACGATCATCGGAACCCAGAGCGGAAGCCCGATCGGCAGCAACGACATCGTGAACATACCCGCGGCGGCGAGCGAGGTCCCCGCGATCGGGAACACGCGATACCGACCCGTTCGGCTGGCCAGCCAGCCGGTCAGCAGGTTGCTCACCAGCATCCCGAACACGGTCGCGATCGGGACCAGGCCCGAGACGGTGGCCGAGGTGCGGTACGCCATCTGGAAGTAGGTGGGCAGGTAGGCGGTGATCGAGAACAGGCCGATGCCGATGATCGCCGACAGGGCGGTGCCGGCCGCGATGGTGCGCACCCGGAAGTGTGCGAGGGCGATGATCGGCTCCGCGACCCGCGACTCGACGACGAAGAAGGTGGCGCCGAGAATGGCGGCGACGAGGAAGGCGATCAGCGCGGATCCGCGGGCGAGCGGGTCTGACGCCCATGTGACGGCCAGCACCAGCGCGACCATCGCGGCCGCGAACGTCACCGCACCAACGGAGTCGATGCGGCGCCGCGAACCCGGCGGAATGTGGGGCACGGCGAACAGCGCGAAGGCGAACGCGACGGCGCCCACGGGCACGTTGATCCAGAACACCCACTGCCAGCCCCAGAAGTCGGTGATCAGACCGCCGAGCACCGGTCCGATGAGGATGGCGATCGGGAAGGCGGCGCCGACGATGCCCATGTAACGGGGGCGCTCTCGCGGTGTGGTGACCGACGCGAGGATCGTCTGCGCCATCAGCTGCAGTCCGGCCGAGCTGATGCCCTGCACGACCCGCGCGATGATCAGCTGCGTCATGTCGGTGGCGAGTCCGCAGGCGAGCGAGGCGACGACGAAAGCGACGAGCGCGACCCGGAACACGAGCCGCGGGCCGAGCCGGTCGCCGAGTCTGCCGATCACGGGCAGCAAGACGGTGCTCGCGAGGGTGTAGCCGACCACCACCCAGCTCATGTGCTCGAGCGCGCCGAGTTCGCCGGCGACTGTGGCGAGCGAGGTGGAGACGACGGTGTGATCGAGGGCACCGAGGAACGAGACGGTGAGCAGGGCGGCGACAAGGATGCGCATGCGCGCGGGAGACAGAGGCATCGGTGGAATACCCGAACGATCGGGTGATCGACGTGACGATGTGTGCCCCGGCTGCGACGTCACGACCGGGAACGGGCCCCTCAGGACCCCGACGTCATCCGTCATTCTAGCCCACTTTTGTCTAATTACAACGAAAGGCTCAGCGGGTGCGCGCGCGCGTGCGACGCCGAGCGTGGGGGATCGCCGGGGCCGGCACGCCGTCGCCCACCAGCCCGACGAGTTCGCCGAGGCCCTCCACCGTCATGCGCACCTCGTCGCCCGACTTCAGCGGTGGGGGCACCAGCTCGCCGCTGCGACCCCAGAGCTCGGCAAGGCATCCGCCGTGCCCGACGGTTCCCGAGCCCAGCACGTCGCCGGCGACCACGCGCGAGTTGCGCGACGCGTAGGCGATCAGCTCGGGGAACGGCCACCCCATGTTCGACACCAGATCGTCGCCGACCAGCGCACCGTTGACGCGCACCTCGGCGCGAACCGCGAGGAACCCGTCGATGTCGAGGAACGGCGCCAGCTCGTCGGCGGTCACGATCCACGGTCCGAGTGTGGTCGCGAAATCCTTGCCCTTCGCCGGACCCAGCCGCACCTTCATCTCGCGGCCCTGCAGGTCACGCGCCGACCAGTCGTTCATGATCGTGTAGCCGAAGATGCGGGATGCGGCGGCCGTCGCATCCAGATTGGTCCCGTCTTCTCCGCCCAGCACTGCGGCGATCTCGAGCTCGAAATCGAGGCGCTCGGTGATCGGCGGTGACATGACCGCGCCCGGTCCGAGCACGGTGTGCGGGTTGGTGAAGTAGAAGGTCGGGGCGTCGTACCACTCGGGCACGACCTCGCTCGCGCCGTCGACCGAAGCGCTGACGCCCTCGACGTGTTCCTCGAACGTGACGAAGTCGCGGATCGACGCGGGCACGAGCGGCGCCAGCAAGGTCACGTCGCCGAGCGGTTCACCCTGCCCGGTCGCCCGGCTGCGCACGTCGCTCAGTGCGGCGAGGCCGCCGGCCAGCACCTCGGCGACCGTCAGGCCGTCGGGGAATGGGAGCACCCAGTCGCCGTCGATGAACCCTTCGCCGGTGCCCCGCTTGCCCTGCCAGCGCGCGATTCTCACGGCACGAGAGCGTCGGCGTTGGACGACAGGATGCGGTCGGCGACCTCGGCGGGGAGTCCCGCATCGCGCACGAACGCCACCGGGTCATCGAGACCCATGTCGAACGGAAAGTCGCTCCCGAGCAGTACCCGCTCCGCGCCCGCTACATCGACGAGCGCGCGCAGCGACCGCGCGTCGTGCACGACGGTGTCGAACCAGAGGCGGCGCAGATAGCTCGACGGCTCGTCGGCGCAGCCGTGAGCCTCGGGGCGCACTCGCCACGCGTGATCGGATCGCCCGATCGCAAAGGGGAGGTAGCCGCCCCCGTGTGCCGCGACGAGCTTGAGGCCCGGGTGCCGGTCGAGCACGCCCGAGAAGATGAGGTGCGACAGCGCCACCGCGTTCTCGGTCGGCTGTCCGACGGTGTTCGAGAGGTAGAACCGGTCGAGTCGCTCGTCGAGGCTGCAGCCGAACGGGTGCAGGAACACGACCGCGCCGAGCTCGTCGACGCGGCCCCAGAAGGGCTCCAGCCGGGGATCGGACAACTCGACGTCACCCGCGAACGACGAGATCTCGACGCCCGCCAGGCCGCGGCCGAGCACCGCGTCGTCGACGCACTCGAGGATGCGCGCCGGATGCTGAAGCGGCACGAGGCCGAGCCCGGTGAGCCGGTCGGGAGCCTGCGCGACGTGCTCGGCGAGCAGGCGGTTCGCCTCGGTCGCGGTCCAGACCGCGAGCTGCTCTTCGGCCCACGGGTAGAAGTGGTTGGGCGACGCGCTGACCCACTGGCGGTCGACGCCCTGAGCGTCCATCGCGGCAAGGCGCACGTTCACGTCGGTCAGCTTCGGAATGCGCGCGCCGACCATCGGTCCCGACACGGCGAGGCTCTCGGCCCCGTTGCGTCGCAGCTCCAGAGCGGCGGCCTCTGTGACCTGCTCGGGGGCACGGCGCTCGACCTCTGCCTGCAGCGCCGGCATCAGCAGGTGCGCATGCACGTCGGTGGTCACGCGGGCTCCGCCATCTTGCGAGCGATGCCGAAGATCAGACCGGGCGCGTCGGCGTCGCGGTTGTGCTCGATCTGCCACTGGCCGAGTTGCACCGACGCCTCGACGACCGCGTGCGCACGCGGCACCCGGCGGGCGTGGAAGTCGTCCCACACCTTCTGGTCGAGGGTGTCGGCCGCGACCAGAAGCTCGGTCAGCACGAGTGCATCCTCGAGCGCCTGGGCCGCGCCCTGCGCGATCGTGGGCGGGCAGCTGTGCGCGGCGTCGCCGATCACCACCACCCGGTCGCCGTTCCAGGCCCCCTCGATGAGGTGCTGGGTGAACCAGGTGTAGTTGACCTGGGCGCCCTTGCTGAGGTCGGCGCGGATGGAAGCCCACGGGCCCTCGTACGCCATCGATAGACCCAACACGATCTGGACCGCTTCGGCATCGGAGACGCCTGAGCGGTCCTGCGCCTCTTCGACCAGGAACGCGTACATGGTGTCGTCACCGGTCGGCGTGTAGCCGGCGATGTACACCGGTCCGCCGTAGAACAGCTCGCTGTGCGCGACCTCGGCCGGGCGCGACACGAAGGCGCGCCAGATGCCCATGCCGGTCGGCTCGGGCCCGGTCTCGATGCCGATCAGCCCGCGCACCGTCGAGTTGATGCCGTCGGCACCGATCAGCAGGTCGTAGCTGCCGGCCGGCTGACCGTCGACCTCGACCTCGACGCCGCCGTCGGTCTGGGTGAGGCCGCTGACCTTGCGGCCGAAGTGCAGCTTCGCGCCGAGTTCGGTCGCCCTCTCGACGAGGATCTGTGCCAGGTCGGGGCGGTACATGCCGCCCGCCGCCGGGAAGTCGGGTCCGCCGGTCTTGACCTCGGGCAGTTCGGCGATAACGGGGGCGCCGGGTCCGGGGGCGCGCAGGGTCAGGCCCTCGAAGAAGAAGCCCTGCTCTTTGACCTTGTCCCATACCCCGAGGGCGTCGAACACCCGCAGCGCGTTGCCCTGCAGGGTGATGCCGGAGCCGAGGGCGTTCAGTTCAGCCTTGGCCTCGAAGACGTCGACCTCGACGCCGGCCTTGGCGAGTTGGATGGCGGCGGCCATGGCGGCGACTCCGCTTCCGGCGATCGCGACGCGGTTCACTGCGGTCATGTCAGAACCTCCATGTTCTGGTGCTGTCCCCGAGGGGCTAGAGGATGGCGACCGGGGTGATCGGCGAACCGACCGCCCCGGTGATCTTGAGCGGTGGCGCCGAGAGCAAGAAGTCGTAGCGCCCGAGTTCCGCGCAGGCGACACCCAGTTCTTCGAGGTCCCACATCTCGCCGATGGTGAGCCCGATGTTCGGGATCACCACCTGATGCAGAGGCTGGAACGCGGGCACGTCGAACTCGTTCGGACGCACCTCGAAACCCCAGGTGTCGGTCGCGATCGCGGCGATCTCGCTGCGGTGCAGCCACCCCGCGGTGGTGAGCGAAAGTCCCGGCGCGGGTCCCCCGGCGTACTCGCCCCAGCCGTCGCGGCGCACACGCGCGAGCTGCCCCGTGCGGACGACGACGATGTCGCCGGTGCCGATCCCGCTCGACGGCCCCTGCGCCGCGATGCACGACTCGAGGTCGGCCACCGTGATGGCGTATCCATCGGGCAGCTCGCCCGAATCCGGCTGCAGGTGCCGGCCCACATCGAGCAGCACTCCGCGCGACACCAGCGCGTCGACGGCGTGCTCGATGCCCGTGACCAGGTCGCCGTCGCTCGTGACGACGTCGCCGGCGCGACGCCCGTTCCAGGCGAAACCGCGATCGAAGATGTGGCCGAGGCCGTCCCATTGCGTCGAGCACTGTAGCGGCATCGCGATCACGTCGTCGGCGCCCCCGATACCGTGCGGGAACCCCTGGTTGCCGCGCTCAGCATCCGTGCCCGTGTCGGTCATGGTGTGCACCGGGTTGGTGCGCCGCCGCCAGCCGCGCTGCGGTCCGTCGGTGTCGAACGACTGCGAGAGCGAGATGACGCGACCCTCGGTGACCAGCGCGGCAGCGGCGATGCGCTTGCCGTGGTCGATGAAGTTCAGGGTGCCGAGCACGTCGTCGTCACCCCAGCGACCCCAGTTGCGATGGGCCTCGGCACGAGCGGCGACCTCGGCAGCGGGATCGTTGCGATCCAGTTCCGCGGGGCTCTCGGCGGGCATGGTCACGAGGGTACGCTCACGCACCGAACGACCTGGGTGCCGAGTCCGGCGATCGAGGCGCTCATGACGTCACCGTCGCGCAGGAACCTCTTCCAGTGCTGACCGTTTCCGGGAGGGCTCCCGGTGAGCAGCAGGTCGCCCGGCAGCAGAGGCATCGTCTGGGATGCCGCGGAGATCAGCGCCGGCACGTCGAACATCAGATCTGCGGTCGTCGAGTCTTGCATGACGTCACCGTTGAGTTCGAGCCGAATCGCGAGATCCGACGGGTCGACGACGGTCGCCGGCACCAGGAACCGGCCGGTCGGCAAGAACCCCGGCGCGTTCTTGCTGCGGTACCAGTCAGTGCCGATCTCTTTCATGTCCTTGCGGAACACCAGGTCACGGGTCGTGATGTCGTTGACGATCGTGTAGCCCGCGACGTGTGAGAGGGCGTCGTCGCGCGAGACGCGGAACGCCTCGCGTCCGATCACGATGGCGAGTTCGAGCTCCCAGTCATGCACGTCGCTGTAGCCGGGGAGCACCAGAGGCACGTCGTCGCCGACGACGCAGGCCGGCATCCCGATGAAGAAGTAGGGCTCGCCGTTGGCGGCCCGGTCATCCATGAGCTTCGTCGCGAACGCGCGCGCGTCTTCGGGCGTTCGGGTCTCGTCGGGCGTCAGCCCCCCGACGATCAGCTGCACGACGTGCTCGCGGTAGTTCGCGCCGGCCTGCAGTACCTGGCGCGGTTCGACCGGAGCGGTGAGGGTCACGTCGGCGAGCTCACGCCAGCCCCCGTCGGTCTCGGCAAGCGCCTCGAGTCGCGCCCAGTCGGGAGAGCCGAGGAAGGCGTTCAGGTCGGGTGCACCCAGTTCGTCCGGGGCGAGCGCACGGATGCGACCACGCGACACCAGACCGAGCCGCACCGCGTCGCCGTCGCGGAAACGCGCGAGGGCGAACTCGGGTGCAGCCTGCTGCGTCACCCGCGACCCTGCTTGGCGTACGGGTTGAGCAGCGCGTCCTTGATCTCGTCGGGCACACCCTCTTCGGTGGCGCTCGGACCGTCGGCGGGCGGGAACGACTCGGTCATCGACATCGGCATGGTGCCGTTGCGATAGAAGTTGTTCGAGCCCTGCGACGGCCTCCAGGTGTTCGGAGTCCAGTCGGGCACGTAGTTGCGGTAGCCGCCCGTGTTGAGCTCGATGCGCAGCGTCGAGGGCTCACGGTAGTAGAGGAAGTTCTGCTCGCCGATGCCGTGGATCGACGGGCCGTACTCGATCGGCACGCCGTTCTCCATGAGGGTGTCGGCGGCGATCAGCAGCTCTTCGCGGGTGTCGACCCAGAACGCGTAGTGGTTGACGCGACCGGCCATCGACGAGCCGTCGAGCACGACCCCGAGGTCGTGCGACTTCTCGTTCGTGGTGAGCACCGAGAACACCGAGATCGGGGCCTCGTCGAGCACCGTGCGGGCCATGATGCGGAACCCGAGCACGTCGTTGTACCACTTGGCGAACGCGTCGACGTCGCTGCACGCGATGGTGACGTGGTCGAGCTGACGCGGCGAGCCGGCGAAGCGGCTGCGGCTCGCGGGGCGGTCGGGGTAGATCGACGTGGTGGTCTCGGCGGTGGAGTAGCGCGTGACATCCCAGTGCAGCGTCATGCTGTGGCCCCACGGTCCGACGAAGCGGTACGCGCGCCCGATGCTCGGAACCTCGACCCATTC
>JBDTQN010000034.1:0-15197 GCA_039932215.1 Pseudolysinimonas sp.
GGTGGGCCCGGTGGGGCTCGAACCCACGACCCGCGGATTAAAAGTCCGATGCTCTGCCAGCTGAGCTACAGGCCCGTCCTTCCAGACTATCGGGACACGGCGCCCTTCGTCGCCGCGTAGCGTGGTGGGATGGCCGACGACTTCCACAAGCCCGCGATGTTCGGGGGGCGCGAGTTCGAGGCGTTCGCCGGCCGCGAGCTCGATCCGGCGGTCCTGTTGCGGACAGCGCACCAGACGGCGCATGCGCTGCTGGCACGGGCACGTGATTCCGACGACCCTGCCGTCGTCGAGCGGCTCGTGAGCTACACCGATGACCACGGCATCGACGCGCTCGCCGAGTTGTGGGCGCGTTCCAGCCCGCACAGCCTTCCGGGGGCGCTCTGGCGCATCTATCTGATCCGGGTGCTGATCCGTCAAGATCCGGAGGGGGTCGCACTCCTCTTCCAGCGCGGAACCGAGGTGCTGTCGACGATCGATCCGGTCGTGGCCGGGGCGCCGCTGCCTGCCGGACCGACCGAGATCACCGAACTTGCCGATCGCATCCTGCGCGGCGTCTTCGATGGTGCCTTCGCGATCGCTCTCGAGCGCGCGGCTGCGTTCTGTCGGGTGGCCGCCGCGGGTGCCCTGAGCGTCGCCGACGATCAGGATGCCGCCAGTCCCGACCGCGCGAGCGAACTCACCACTCGCGCGCAGCGGCTGGTGATCACCGCCGACGAATTGATGGCCTGCGCCCGCATGTCGCGAGCCGACACGCTCGACTGACCTCGGCATCCGGCTCGCCCTCAGCGAACGTCGAAGAATCCGCCGGCCGGCGACTTGTAAACTGCTTCAGCCGGGCCGCAGTAACCCCGGGCTCCAATTTTCGCCGCTTCGAGCGGCCTTCCGCCGAGAGGCGTTTCTGCGGCCTGGCACTTTTCTTGGCTCCGACCAAACCCCCGCGGTGGGCGTGCCGAACCAGAGCCATGACCCGGACGAAACTGACCACCAAGATCACCCTCGCGGGTGTTGCCGGTCTGTCGGCTCTTGTCCTGCTGCTCTCGGGATGCGCAGGTAACTCATCCCAGATGCCGCCTTCCGGGGGAACGACGACAGAGCCGGCAGACCCGTCAAGCATGCCGGGCATGGATATGGACATGGGCGACTACGACGTCGAAGCCATCTCCATCAAGTTCATGCCCGAGACCATCACAGTCGCGGCGGGTACGACTGTGCGGTGGGTGAACGGCGAGACCATCACCCACACCATCACCTCCGGCGCGTTCAATGACGTGAATCCCGACACCGGCATCCGTGGGTCCGAGACCCCCGATGGGCTCTTCGACGTGACTCTCTCCCCGAAGGGTGAGGAGGGCGACTCGTTCGAGTTCACCTACGACACGCCCGGAACCTACCCGTACTTCTGCGACATCCACCTCGGCATGAATGCCGTGGTCGTCGTCACCGAATAGCACCACCCAAGACCTGTGCATCTGGGAAGAACGCACGCAGTACCACCAACCAAGGAGACACACAGATGCGCAAGATGACTGCTATCGCCGCGCTCGGCATTGCCGCAGCGCTCACCCTGACCGGCTGCACGGCCGCCACGGGGACCGACACCGACACCGGAACCGACACCACGGTCGCGGTCGACACCGTCAACAGCGACGGCGCGGGTCTCCGCTCCGCCGTTCAGGCTGCCCTGTACGACCACGTGTACCTCGCGGCCGCGGCAATCCACCAGGCCCTGCAGGATGGCGGCGACTTGACCGCACCTCGCACCGCTGCGGCGGTCCAGGCGCTCGACGACAACTCGGTCGCCGTGTCGGCTCTGATCGGTTCGGTCTACCCCGATGCCGAGCAGCCCTTCCTCGACTCGTGGCGTTCACACATCCCGTTCTTCGTGGACTACACGCTCGGCAAGGTCACCAACGACCAGGCCGCGGTCGACAAGGCCGTCAGCGACCTCGGCGCCTACGCCGTGTCGTTCGGTGAACTGATCAACTCTGTGGTTCCCGAGCTGCCGGCCGAGGCCGTGCAGGGCGAACTCGAGATGCACGCCACGACGCTGCTCGCAGCGATCGACGCCGACATCGCCGGTGACCCGAGCTACTACTCGCTGCTGCAGGAGTCCGCTGCGCACATGCAGATGACGGCGACCGCTCTGGCCGGTGGCATTGCCGCTAACAAGGGCATCGAGTAACCAGCAGCACCCCGGAGTAGGGGCGGGGCGGATCGCTTTCGGGCAATCCGCCCCGCTTCCTGTTCCGAACTCCCTGTAAGACCCGATACCCCGCTAGGCGGTGTGACATGCTTCGAACCATGACCCGAAACCGTGATGAAGACGTGGATGGAACCACGCCGCTCGTCACGAGTGAGGATCTGCTCGGACGTGTCGCCCAGGGTGACCAGGCCGCATTCGCAGAGCTGTACGACCGCACGGCGCCGCGCGTCTTCGGACTCGTCAAACGCCTGCTGCGCGATCATGCCCAGTCCGAAGAGGTGACGCAAGAGATCTTCCTCGAGATCTGGCAGAACGCGACCCGGTACGAGCCGGCAAAGGGCGGCGCGATCTCGTGGATGCTCACGATGACGCACCGCCGGGCGGTCGACCGGATCCGGGCCTCCCAGGCCAGCCGTGACCGCGATACGCGCATCGGCATCCGGGATTACGCCCCCGAGTTCGACTCGGTGGCCGAGAACGTCGAAGTCCAAATCGAGAGCGAGAGGGTGAAGGAGGCCATGAAGCGTTTGACCGAACTGCAGCGCCAGGCCGTCCAGCTCGCCTACTTCGGCGGATACTCGCACTCCGAGGTGTCCGCCATGCTCAAGGTGCCGATCGGCACCGTCAAGACCCGCCTGCGCGACGGCATGATCCGTCTGCGCGATGAATTGGGGGTGACCTCATGACCCCGAGCGATGAGCTCCAGAACGCCGCCGGTGCCTACGCCCTCAACGCGATGAGCGAGAGCGAGCGCGCCGAGTTCGAGACCGTGCTGGCCGGCAGCGAGCAGCTGCGGTCCGAAGTGACCGAGCTGATGGATACCGCGGTCGAGTTGGGCGCGTCCGTCGCCCCGGTCGACCCTCCCGCCTCGCTTCGTGCCAGCATCCTCGATGCTGTCGCGTCGACACCTCAGCTCGCCCCCGAGACCCCGTCGGTGGTCGAGCCTGTCGAGACCCAGCAGCCTCTCCAGCGCCCGACCCCTGCCGAGCTCAAGGCGCGTTCGCGCTGGAGTTCGCCGCTCGCCCGCCTCGGTGCCGTGGCTGCCGCGGTCGCCCTGATCGTCGGTCTCGGCTTCACGGTGCGTGCCGGTGTTCAGGCTCAGAGCGACATGGCGACGGCGTCCCAGATCAACGAGATCCAGGCCGCCGACGACTACCAGCGCGCGGTCGTTGAGGTCGATGGAGGCGGAACCGCCACCGTCGTCTGGTCAGAGGCGCTGCGGCGCTCGGCATTGATCGTCGACGGGTGGAGCGATCTCCCCGCCGGCACCACCTACGAGCTCTGGTACATGGACGCCGAGGGTGCTGCGACGCCCGCGGGCACCTTCGACGTCGACGACAACGGATCACGCAGCATCGTGCTCGCCGGGTCGATGGATGCCGGGGACACGATCGGCGTGACCGTCGAGCCGGCCGGTGGATCCGACAACCCGACGACGGCGCCGATCATCGCGGTCGAGACCGCCTGATAGGTCGGTGGCCGGGTCAGCCCGGGCTGCCGCCGAGCGCGTCGACGTCGATGCCCATGGCCTTGAGCTTCTCCTTTTGTTCCGGAGTGAGCTTCGAGACATCGCCGACGATGTTGACCGTGGTGCCGGCGCCGGTGGTGACGACCGACGCGGGTCCCGCCGCCTGCGGCACCGCCTCATCCCACAGGATCTGGACCTGTTGGGGGTTGGTGCGTTCGATGAGTGCGGGGAGCACGGCACCGGGCACGGGCCAGCGTTGCTGATGCACGAGCCCCTTGATCGTCACCGCCGTGGCCGGGATGCCTGGCGCCTCGACTACGACTTCCATGTGGCAGTTCTGATAGACCCCGCCACCAAAGGTCGGGTCGTTGTCGTAGCTGCTGGCTGAGGTCACCCGTGCCGTGCCGCGCACGCCATCGGTGATCTGCGTGGGGGACATCACACCGTTTACCGCCGAAGCGAGTTTGTCGAAGAATCCCATGCCGCATGGTAGCGACGATGTGACGCGATGAACAGATCAGCCGAACTTGCCCGACACGTAGTCCTCGGTGGCCTGCACGCTCGGCTTGCTGAACATCGTCGTGGTGTCGTCGTACTCGATCAGCTTGCCGGGCTTGCCGGTGCCGGCGATGTTGAAGAACGCGGTGCGATCGCTCACGCGCGAGGCCTGCTGCATGTTGTGGGTCACGATCACGATCGTGTACTCCTGCTTGAGCTCCTCGATGAGGTCCTCGATCGCGAGGGTCGAGATCGGGTCGAGGGCCGAGCAGGGCTCGTCCATCAGGATGACCTCGGGTGCCACCGCGATCGCCCGCGCGATGCAGAGACGCTGCTGCTGCCCGCCCGACAGACCCGAGCCGGGCTTGTCGAGGCGGTCTTTCACCTCGTTCCAGAGGTTGGCGCCCTGCAGCGACTTCTCGACGAGGTCGTCGGCGTCGGGCTTGCTGATCGAGCGGTTGTTGAGCTTGACGCCCGCGAGCACGTTCTCTTTGATCGACATCGTCGGGAACGGGTTGGGACGCTGGAACACCATGCCGACCTGCCGGCGCACCAGCACGGGGTCGACGCCGGGGCCGTAGAGGTTGTTGCCGTCGATCAGCACCTCGCCGTCGACGCGTGCACCGGGGATGACCTCGTGCATGCGGTTCAGGGTGCGGATGAAGGTGGACTTGCCGCAGCCGGACGGGCCGATCAGAGCGGTGACGGTTCGGGGTTCGATGTTCAGCGAGACGCCCTCGACGGCGAGGAAGCTGCCGTAGTAGACGTCGAGATCGCGGACTTCGATGCGCTTGGACACGGGTTTCGCTTTCAGTTCGGTTCGGGCGTCAGCGGGAGAGCTTCGGCGAGAAGAAGTGGGAGACCACACGCGCGATCACGTTCAGCAGCGCGACGATCAGGATGAGGGTCAGAGCGCCCGCCCAGGCGCGCTCGATGTAGAACTGGGCTTCGGTGCCGGGGCTGACGTACTGGTTGTAGACGAAAACGGGGAGGCTCATCATGCGCTCGGAGAACGGGTTGTAGTTCATGCTGGTCGTGAATCCCGCGACGATCAGCAGCGGGGCGGTCTCGCCGATCACGCGCGAGATCGAGAGCATCACGCCGGTGGTGATGCCGGCGATCGAGGTCGGCAGCACAATGCGCACGATGGTCAGCCACTTGGGAACGCCGAGTGCGTACGAGGCCTCGCGCAGTTCGTTGGGCACGAGCTTGAGAATCTCTTCGCTGGAACGCACCACGACGGGGATCATCAGGATCGACAGGGCGACCGACCCGGCGAAGCCCATCTTGACGCCCTCGCCGAAGATGATGACGAAGAACGCGTACGTGGCGAGCCCGGCCACGATCGAGGGGATGCCGGTCATGACATCCACCAGGAAGGTGATGCCGCGGGCCAGCCGACCGGTTCCGTACTCGACCAGGTAGATCGCGGTCATCAGCCCGATCGGCACCGAGATGAGCGCGGCGATCCCGGTGCGCTCGAGCGTGCCGACGATCGCGTGCAGCGATCCGCCGCCCTCGCCCACCACGTTTCGCATCGAACTGCTGAGGAACGTGCCGTTGAACATGGTCGCCGCGCCGTATTGCAGCACCGTCACCAGCAACCAGACCAGCGGGATCAACGCCACGACGAATGCCCCGGTGACGAGCGAGGTGACCAGCCGGTCGGTCGCCTGACGCCTGCCCTCGACGAGCAGAGCGATGATGAAGTTGAGCACGACGAACGCGATCACACCGAGGATGACGGCGCCGATCCAGTTCAGGTCGCCGCCCTCGAGGATGTATGCCCCGATGACGAACACCGCGATGCTGCCGGCCAGCATCGCCCACGGCGCGGCGGTCGGGAGCTTGCCGGCGGTGAGGGAGTTGGCGATCTGCGGGGTGGTCGTCATCAGTTGGCTCCCGAGAAGGCCTTGCGGCGGTTGACGACGGCGCGTGCGACCGAGTTCACGAGGAACGTGATCACGAAGAGGATCAGACCCGTGGCGATCAGCACGTTGACGCCGACTCCGTGCGCCTCGGGGTAGTTGAGGGCGATATTGGATGCGATGGTCGAGGGGTTCTGCGAGCTGGTGAGCACGAAGGTGATGATCGCGGCTGGCGAGAGCACCATGGCCACGGCCATCGTCTCGCCGAGCGCGCGTCCGAGGCCGAGCATCGCGGCAGACACGATTCCGGATCGGCCGAACGGGAGCACCGCTGTGCGAATCATCTCCCAGCGCGTGGCGCCGAGCGCGAGCGCCGCCTCTTCGTGCAGCACGGGCGTCTGCAAGAAGATCTCGCGGCAGAGAGCGGTGATGATCGGCAGGATCATGACGGCCAGCACGATGCCGACGGTGAGGATGGTGCGGCCGGTGCCCGAGACGGGGCCCTCGAAGAGCGGGATCCAGCCGGCGTTGGTGACGAGCCAGTCGTAGACGGGCTGGATGGCGGGGGCGAGCACCTTGCCACCCCAGAGGCCGAAGACCACCGACGGGACGGCCGCCAGGAGGTCGATGATGTAGCCCAGCCCCTGCGCCAGTCGGCGGGGGGCGTAGTGAGAGATGAAGAGCGCGATGCCGATGGCGATCGGCACGGCGAGGATCAGCGCGATGGCGGCGGCCCAGATGGTGCCGAAGACCAGGGGGCCGACGTAGCTCCAGAAGCTGTCGGGCTCACCCTTGATCTCGGACGGATCGACGACGAAAGCGGGAAGGCTCTGGGCGATCAGGAAGATCGCGACGGCCGCGAGGATGACCAGGATGAGGCTGCCGGCGAAGGTGGCGCCGCCGCGGAAGATGCGGTCGGCGGGACGCTGTTTGGCGCGGATCCGGGCCGGTGCGGTGGTCATTCTCGGTGGGGTCCTTGTCGTCGTCGTGCTCAGTCTGTCGGGCTGCGACCCCTCGTGCAATCACACGAGGAGCGCAGCCCGACAAAGGTGGAGCGGGGTGCTACTTGACTGCCTCGAGGGCGGTCGCGACCTTCGCCGACAGGTCCTCCGAGATCGGCGCCGCACCCGCGGCGTCAGCCGCGACCTGCTGGCCCTCGGGGCTCGTGATGTAGGCGATGTACGCCTTCACGAGCTCGCCCTGCGCCGCGTCGACGTACTCGCTGCAGACGATGCTGTACGAGACGAGCACCAGCGGGTAGTGCGACGGGTCGGTGGTGGTGCGGTCGATCGCGAACGCGATGTCGTTCGCGTCACGGCCGTCAACCAGCGGCGACTCGGCGACGACCGCGGCAGCTGCCTCGGCACTGTAGGCGACGAACTCGTCGCCGACCTTGATGTTCGCGACACCGAGGTCGCCGGCCTTCGACGCGTCGGCGTAGCCGATGGTGTTGGTGCCGTTGGTCACCGCGTCCACGACGCCCGAGGTGCCCTGGGCGCCCTCACCGGTCTGGTACGGGAACGGGTCGGCCGGCTTCTGGTCCCACACGTCGGGAGCGACCTTGTTCAGGTAGTCCGAGAAGTTCTTGGTCGTACCCGAGTCGTCCGAACGGTGGACAGCCGTGATGGTCGCTGCCGGGAGCGTAACGCCCTCGTTCAGCGCGGCGATCGCCGGGTCGTCCCACGACGTGATGTCGCCCTTGAAGATGTGGGCGAGGGTCGGCGCGTCGAGGTTGAGCTCGTCGACGCCTTCGACGTTGTAGATGACCACGATCGGCGAGATGTAGGTCGGCAGGTCGTAGGCGGTGGCGTCGGGGGCGCAGGAGCCGAAGGTGCCGGCCAGCTCGTCGTCGTTCAGTGCCGAGTCGGAACCGGCCCAGTCCGAGCCGCCGGCGATGAAGGTCTCGCGACCCGCACCCGATCCGGTCGGGTCGTAGGTGATGTCGACGTCGGGGTTTGCGGTCTGGAATGCGGCGATCCAGGCCTCCTGAGCGGAGCCCTGTGCCGAAGAACCGGCGCCGACGAGTGTGCCGGAGAGCGTGCTGGGGGACTCTTCGCCGCCGGTGCCGCCTTCATTCGCGGCGCACGAGCTGAGGGCGAATGCCCCCGCGAGAGCGATGGCACCGATTGCGCCAAAGCGGGTGATCTTCACTGTGTTCCCTTCGGGAATGCTGGTGTGGTGGGGATGGGCTCAACGCGAGCCCGATGAGAACCTACGAACGGGGCGTGACCAGCCTCTGCGGCACCGGTGAACGGAAGGTGAACGAGGGACGAACCGTGGGGACTGACGCGCCCGTCAGGCTGTCGGCGAATGCACTTCTACGGCCACGATCCCGGTCTCAGGTCGTTCCACCGGAATGTGCATCACCGCGTACTCGCCCGTGGACAAAGCCGCCGCCCGGGACAGGCTGACCCCGCGCGCCCCGCCGGTGGCCTCGGCCACCGCCTGCAGAATTTGCGGCAGCACCGGTCCGTGGCTGCACAGCACGATGGTCTCGGCGCGAGCGAGACGCTCCGCCACTACCCGGCTGACGCCCTCAGCGCGGCTGGTGTAGGCATCCTGACTGATCGCGTCGGTCTCGGCGATGTCGAGACCGGTCACCCGCGCAGCCGGCGCGATCGTGGCGAGGCAGCGCGCCGCGGTCGACGACACCAGGGCGGCGGGGCGGTACGCGGCGATGCCGTGCGCGACGCTGGCGGCCTGGTCGGCGCCGCGCTGCATCAGTGGGCGCGTCGCGTCGGGGCCGTCCCACTGGTCGGGCGACACCGCTTTGCCGTGACGCAGGGCGATGACGGCGAAGGTGCGGGCGCGGCCCTGCTCGTAGAGCTCGGCGAAGCGCTCGATGATGTCGAGGTCGTGCGGGTAGCTGAGGCGGGTGCGCGCCTCGTCGAGAGTCACCCAGTGCAGGCTCTCGATCTCGTCGTTGGCGACGAAGGTCGAGTTGGCTCGCGCGAGCTTCGACACCTCGGCCGACCAGTAGTACACCTCTTTGTCGCGGCCGTTGGGCATGACGTACTCGACGATGCCGAGCGGCGGTCCGAGTCCGATGACCAGACCCGTCTCTTCGGCGATCTCGCGCACCGCCGTCTCGGGAAGGGTCTCGCCGGGATCGACCTTGCCTTTGGGCAGCGACGTGTCGCGGTGTTGCGTGCGATACACCAGCAAGATCTTGAGGGTGCCTTTCGCGGTGATCCGCCAGCACACCGCGCCGGCAGCGCGCACCGGATCGGTCATCGAGGCCGCCGCCGCGATCCGATCTGGGCCATCAGGTCGGTCTGCAGGTCGGCGAGCGGCTTGTTGTTCTCGTCGCGATCGTGGCGCACCCACTCGCCGTCGGACTCGAGCCACCACGACGAGGTCTGGTCGCCCATGCCCGTGTCGAACAGCTCGGCCAGTTCGGTGAGGTGCTCGGGGCGGGTGAGGCGCACGAGCGTCTCGATCCGACGGTCGAGGTTGCGGTGCATCATGTCGGCGCTGCCGATGAAGACGTGCGGATCGCCCGCGTTCTCGAACCAGAAGATGCGCGAGTGCTCGAGGTAGCGCCCCAGGATGCTCCGCACCCGGATGGTCTCGCTGAGCCCCTCGACCCCCGGCTTCAGCGAGCAGATGCCGCGCACCCAGATGTCGATCGGCACGCCCGCGTTGCTGGCCTTGTAGAGCGCATCGATGATCTTCTCGTCGACCATCGAGTTCACCTTGATGCGGATGCCGCTCGGCTTGCCTTCCCGTGCGTTCGCCGCCTCGGTCGCGATCCGCTTGAGCAGACCCTTGCGCAGGTGCAGCGGAGCGACGAGAAGCCGCTTGAACTTCTTCTCGATCGCGTAGCCCGAGAGTTCGTTGAACAGCCGGGTCAGGTCTTTGCCCACCTGATCGTCGGCGGTCAGCAGACCGAGGTCTTCGTAGATGCGGCTGGTCTTCGGGTTGTAGTTGCCCGTGCCGATGTGGCTGTAGTGCCGCAGGTGGCCGTTCCGCTCCTGCCGCACCACCAGCGCGAGTTTGCAGTGCGTCTTGAGCCCGACCATGCCGTAGACGACGTGCACTCCCGCCTTCTCGAGCTTGCGCGCCCACGAGATGTTCGCCTGCTCATCGAAGCGCGCCTTGATCTCGACGAGCGCGAGCACTGCCTTGCCCGCCTCGGCCGCCGCGATGAGGGCGTCGATGATGGGGCTGTCGCCGCTAGTGCGGTACAGCGTCTGCTTGATGGCGAGCACGTGCGGGTCGGCGGCGGCCTGCTCAAGGAACGCCTGCACGCTGGTCGCGAACGACTCGTAGGGGTGGTGCAGCAGGATGTCGCCCCGCGAGATCGAGGCGAAGATGTCTGGCTTCTCGGTCGGGTCGCGGGGCAGCAGGGCGGCGGCGGTCGTCGGAACCCGCTTGGGGAACATCAGGTCGGGCCGGTCGATGCGCTGCAGCTCGAACAGGCCGCCCAGGTCGAGCGGTGCCGGGAGGCGGTAGACCTCTTGTTCGGTGATGTCGAGTTCTTGCATGAGCAGGTCGAGCGTGACGTCGTCCATGTCGTCGCTGATCTCGAGCCGGATGGGCGGCCCGAAGCGACGGCGCAGCAGCTCTTTCTCGAGCGCCTGGATGATCGACTCGGTGTCGTCTTCTTCGATCTCGACGTCTTCGTTGCGCGTGACGCGGAACTCGTGGTGCTCGAGGATCTCCATGCCCGGGAACAGTTCGTCGAGGTGGTTGGAGATGAGGTCTTCGAGAGGGATGAAGCGCAGGCGGCCCGAGTTGTCATCCGGCAGCTTCACGAACCGCGCCAGGTTCTGCGGCATCTTGAGGCGCGCGAACTCGACCTTCTGCGTCTTCGGGTTGCGCACCCGGATGCTGAGGTTCAACGACAGCCCCGAGATGTAGGGGAACGGATGCGCGGGATCGACCGCGAGCGGCATGAGCACCGGGAAGATCTGCGTCGAGAAGATCTCGTCGACCCGGTCGCGGTCGGCCTGCTCGAGATCGCGCCAGCCTTCGATGTGCACGCCCGCCTCGTCGAGCGCAGGCTTGACCGAGTCGCGGAACGCGAGAGCGTGCCGCTCTTGCAGTTCGTGCGCACGGGCACCGATGTCGGCGAGCACATCGAGCGGCGCACGGCCGATGTTGGTCGGCACGGCGAGCCCGGTCGCGATGCGGCGCTTGAGGCCCGCCACCCGCACCATGAAGAACTCGTCGAGGTTCGAAGCGAAGATGGCCAAGAAGTTGGCGCGCTCGAGGATCGGCACGGTGTCGTCTTCGGCGAGTTCGAGCACCCGCTGGTTGAAGGCGAGCCAGCTCAGCTCACGGTCGAGGAACCGCTCGGCGGGCAGCGTCGAGTCGTCGATGAACTCGGGGTCTGCCTCGTCGTCGTCGAGCAGGTCGGCGGCAAGTGTCGCGTCGCCGAGGGGGCTGGTGCTCTCCATCAACCCATCATGCCAGCGTGCAGATTAACGGGAGGTGACGAAGCCGCTAGCAGGTCTCGAAGAAGTAATCGGTGACGACCTGGTACTCCTCCGGCGCCTTGATCCCTTCGCCCGAGAGGTGACCCCCGGCCGGGAGAGCCTCTACTGCGGCGAGAAGGTCGACGTAGTAGGTCTTCATGATGTCCCACTCGGTCGCGATGTCGGCGGGCGGCGTGATGTCTCCCATCGCGTCGACACGACCTTGCACGTCGGGGAGCAGGTCTTCTTTGACCAACCACGTCTGAAGTGGGCCGATCGTCGCTCCGGTGCCACCGTTTGCCTCGAATTCGGCGCAGAAGTCGCCGGCTGCTGCGGGTGCGTCGCCGCCGGTGCCCG
Organism: Pseudolysinimonas sp.; assembly: GCA_039932215.1. Taxonomy (GTDB): domain Bacteria; phylum Actinomycetota; class Actinomycetes; order Actinomycetales; family Microbacteriaceae; genus JBDSKH01. The sequence goes on from JBDTQN010000034.1 coordinate 11,815, forward strand.
GGTCAGCGCCCCCAGAGGGTGCCGGACTCGAGCAGGCCGCCAGCAGGGCGGCGAAGGCGAGGGCGGATGCGGCGGCGCTCAGACGGACGCGAATACGTGACATATGAAGTCCCCTCGTTTCGCACCACCGTAGCAATAGATCAGCCGCGCTCGACCAACTGACCACCGGGTACGCGAAGCGACGCCATCAGAACGCCGACGGCCCCTCCGAGCACCGCGCCGATGAGTATCGCCGGTGGTGAGGAAAGGATCAGTAGGTACAGCGGGGCGCCGAGTGCGCCTAGCGCGTCGCTGGTCGTATACGAGCCGACGAAGATCGCAATCGATTGGATGACTAACAGCGCGGTTGCCACGCTGAATGCACCAAGGGCTCCGATGCCGACCCCCGCGCCCGTGCCGATGGCGATCAACCCAGCCGCATCTCTGCCTGGCTTCCCCACGTTTTTCACCATATCGGAGATGCCCTCACGATCGAGGGAGCGCCAGACCGCGCGACAGGTGCTAGTTGACCGGGCTGAGCCGGTCTTCGTCTTCGTACACGTTGAAGCGGTAGCCGACGTTGCGCACGGTGCCGATGAGCGACTCCAGGTCGCCGAGCTTGGCGCGCAGGCGCCGCACGTGCACGTCGACGGTGCGCGTTCCGCCGAAGTAGTCGTAGCCCCAGACCTCGCTCAGCAGCTGCTCGCGAGTGAACACGCGCGACGGGTGGGTCGCCAAGAAGCGCAGCAGCTCGAACTCTTTGAACGTGAGGTCGAGGGGGCGGCCGTGCACCTTCGCCGAGTAGCTGGCTTCGTCGATGACCACGCCCGAGGCCTGGATCTTCGATCCGGTCTTCTCTTGCGCGAGACGGCCGATGACGAGCCGGATGCGGGCATCGAGCTCGGCGGGACCGGCCGACTCGAGCACCACGTCATCCACGCCCCAGTCGGCGGAGACGGCCGTCAGTCCGCCCTCGGTGAGGATGAGCACGAGCGGCACGTTCAGCCCGGTCGTGTTCAGGATCTTGCACAGCGACTTCGCGCTGGCCAGGTCTTGCCGTGCGTCGACGAAGATCAGGTCGGTCGCCGGGGCGTTGATGAGGGATGCCGGCTCGGCCGGGATGGAGCGCACGCGATGGCTGAGAAGGGCGAGCGATGGCAGCACGTCACCCTCGACCGCGGAGGTCAGGATCAACAGCTGCGCCACGGGGCCTCCAAAACGCCAGGGGCACAGTCTACGGGAGCCGTAGCATGGTCCTGTGTCCCGCACGATTCTGCCTGTCTGGCTGACCACGCTCGCCGCCGCGATCGTCGTCGGTATCGCCGCGGGTAACGCGTTCCTCACCTGGCTGCCGCTCGTACTCGGTGGGGTGGTGCTGCTCACCTTCGCGATCCAGCTGGTGCTGAGCCGCAAAGAAGAGCTCGTTACTCGCATGATCTTCTCGGTCGGTGGGGCACTCGTCATCCTGGTGGCGGCCACCGTGGTGCTGGCGCTCGTTCATCCGGCCGGCGTCGCGCTCGCCGGGTAGGCTGGCAGCATGCAGTCGACTCTCGCCCTAGAGCTGTTCTTCGTCGGACTGCTGGTGCTCGCGACGCTGGCCATCGGCTTCGTCTCGATCGTCGTGCTCTACAACCTCTTCCGCGGCCAGCGCTAAACCCGCGCATGTTCGATCTGGACGCCGGACTCCCGGCCGAGGTCGTGCCGTTGGCGTGGCTGCTCGGCGTGTGGGAGGGCACCGGGGTGCTGAGCTATCGCATCGGCGACGAGATGACCGAGTCGGAGTTCGGCATGCGCGTGGCGTTCACGCACGACGGCACCCCGCACGTGCAGTACACGAGTTCGGCGTGGCTGCTCAGCAGCGAAGACACGCGTCCCTATTACTCCGAGATCGGCTACTGGCGGCTCTCGCGCCCGCTGGGTGACGGCGATCCCGGCCCGGGCATGCTGCCGGCGACCGGCGACGCGCCCTTCACCACGGCGGAGGCGGTCGAGACGCTGCGCAACGAGCGGGGCGCCTTCGACCTCGAGGTGTCGATCGTGCAGCCGGGCGGCGTCAGCGAGGTCTACATCGGTGAGATCAACGGCCCGCGGGTCGATCTGGCGACCGATGCCGTGATGCGCACCGCCGGGGCGAAGCAGTACGCGGCCGCAACACGTCTCTACGGGCTGGTCGACAGCCACCTGCTGTGGGCCTGGGACATCGCGGCCCTCGGCCAAGACCTGCGCACCCACGCCTCGGGGAGGCTCGCCCGTGTGGAGTGATCGCGCCGGCGCGGTCGGCTCACCCGCAGCGCACTACGGCAACCCGGTCGGCGAGCAGCGCGCCCTCGTTGCGGGGGAGGCGATCGTCGACCTCTCTGATCGCGACGTGCTCTCGATCACGGGCGCCGACCGTCTGACCTGGCTCGATTCACTCACGTCGCAGAGCCTCGCCACCCTCGCGCCGGGCGAGTCGGCCGAGACCCTGCTGCTCGATCCGAGCGGGCGCGTCGAGTACGCCATTCGGGTGTTCGACGACGGCGAGACCACCTGGCTGCTGGTCGACCCCGGCGCCGGCGCGGGTCTGCTCGCGTTCCTTGACCGGATGCGATTCATGCTCCGCGTCGAGGTCGCCGATCGAGGCGGCGAGTACGTCACCGTGGGGTCCCTCGGCGCAGCCGTCCCCGCCGCAGCGGAGCCCTCCGGCATCCCGCTGGTCTGGCGCGACCCGTGGAGCGCCGTCGTGGCCGGTGGCCATCAGTACGCGACCGACCCGCAGCACCCGGCCGCCGACTGGGCATACTCCGAGACATTGGTGCCGTGCGACCGCGTCGACGAGCTGGACTCCGTGCCCGCCGCCGGCACTCTGGCCCTCGAGGCGCTGCGGATCGCCGCCTGGCGCCCGCGCGCGGCGACCGAGGTCGACGCGACGACGATTCCGCACGAGCTGGACTGGCTGCGTTCGGCCGTGCACCTGTCGAAGGGCTGCTACCGCGGGCAGGAGACGGTCGCCAAGGTGCACAATCTCGGGCACCCGCCGCGCCGCCTCGTCATGCTGCACCTCGACGGATCGGACGGGGTGCTTCCGGCACCGGGTTCGCCGGTCGAGCTGAACGGCACCGACGTCGGGCGCGTGACCGCAGCCGCCCTGCACCATGAGCTCGGTCCGATCGCGCTCGCGGTCGTCAAGCGCACCACCGACCCGACCGCCGTGCTCAGCGTCACCGCCGAAGACGGAACGGTCATCCCGGCAGCCCAGCAGTTAGTCGTCCCGCCCAGCGCGGGCGCCGAGGCCGACGTGCCGCGCCTGCCTCGACTCGGCGCCGTGCGGCGGTAGCGGTGGCCGGCGGCGCGGAGGAGCTCCGCCGACTGGAGCGGCGCATCCGCCGCCGCCTCGACGCCCGGGCCGCCCTCACCCGAATCGC
>JBDTQN010000035.1:0-14751 GCA_039932215.1 Pseudolysinimonas sp.
GCAAGACGTCGACCTCCGTGAGCCTGGCCTGGACGGCATCCACCGACAACGTCGGGGTGACCGGGTACGACGTGTACCGGGGCACCACCTTGGTCGGGACTGTGGCCGGCACGAGCACTACGGTCACCGGCCTGACCGCCAGCACCGCGTATTCGTTCACGGTGCGGGCGAAGGATGCGGCGGGCAACATCTCTGCTGCGTCCAGTGCGCTCGCGGTGACGACGTCGGCGGCCGCCGGTGACACCACCGCGCCGTCGGTTCCCACCGGCCTGAGCTCACCCAGCAAGACGTCGACGTCTGTCAGTCTCGCCTGGACGGCATCCACCGACAACGTCGGAGTGACCGGGTACGACGTGTACCGCGGCGCCACGCTGGTGGGCACCGTCGCGACGACGAGTGCCACGGCATCCGGTCTGACTGCCAACACCGCGTATTCGTTCACGGTGCGGGCGAAGGACGCGGCGGGCAACGTCTCTGCCGCCTCGGCCGCGCTCGCCGTCACGACGTCGTCGGCCGGCGGCACCACGATCAAGCTGCCGCCAACGAATGGCAAGTGGGACTACCAGATCGGTGGGCCCTACACGCCGCTCAACAACGTGCAGGTGGTCAGCCGTGACCGCACGGTCGCGCCGGCCCCCGACTCGGCGGGCGCGCCCGACCGCTACAACATCTGCTACGTCAACGTCGGGCAGACCCAGCCGGATGAGGGCACGCCCAACGCGAACGCGTACGGCACGACCGCGTGGTGGCTGGCGAATCACCCGAACGTGATCCTGAAGGGCTCGAACGGTCAGCCGATCGTCGACCCGAACTGGGACGAGGTCGTGTTCGACGTGCGGACGGCCGCACAGCGCGCCGAGCTGGCGTCGGTTATTCAGCCGTGGTTCCTGCAGTGCAAGAATGACGGCTACGACGCGATCGAGCCGGACAACATCGACCTCGAGGTGCGCTCCAGCGGTCTCGAGACCCACGCTCAGGTGCGGGAGTACCTGAAGTTGCTCGTCACCTACGCGCACTCGATCGGCATGGCAATCGGCCAGAAAAATGCGGTGACGGATGACAACGAGAACCCGGAGTGGCAGACCGACGGTCCCACCTTCGTGGACGGCGTCTCGGGCTTCGACTTCGCCATCGCGGAGGAGTGCGGACGGTACGACGAGTGCGGAACGTTCACCGCGATGTACCCGGGCCGCGTCTACGTGGTCGAGTACAACACCACCGGGTGGAACAAGGGCTGCACTGGCTGGGGGAGCACGCTCTCCGTGATCCAGCGCAACGTCGACGTGCGGCCCTCGGGCAGCTCGGGGTACGTGTACAAGGAGTGCTAGCGGCGTAGCACGAGAGAGGGCCGCGGCACCCGAGGGTGGCGCGGCCCTTCCTCGTCGGAGGACGCCGTAGCCTGAATCACATGCTCCGCATCGGCATTCTGGGCGCAGCCCGCATCAGCAAAGACGCCCTCATCAAGCCCGCCCGGAAGGTCGACGGGGTCGACGTCACGACGGTTGCTGCCCGCGACCCGAAGCGCGCCGCTGAAGCGGCGGCCCGCCACGGCATCCCGAATACACACGCGAGCTACGAAGCGCTGCTCGCCGACCCCGACGTCGATGCGGTCTACATTCCGCTGCCGAACGGGCTGCATGGGCGGTGGACGATCGCGGCGATCGAGGCCGGCAAGCACGTGCTGTGCGAGAAGCCGTTCACCGCGAACGCCGCCGAAGCGCGCGACGTCGCGAAGGCGGCCGATGCGTCGAGCGTGGTCGTCATGGAGGCGCACCATGCGTCGCACCATCCGCAGACGTTGCGGGCGGCAGAACTCGTGCGCGACGGGGTGCTCGGCGAGCTCATCGGCGTCGAGGCGTCGTTCATCGTGCCGATGCCGCCGAGCAGCGACATCCGATGGAACCCGGCGCTCGCCGGCGGCTCGCTCATGGACCTCGGCTGCTACCCGGTGCGCTGGCTGCGCGACGTGGTCGGTGTGCAGCCCACCGTGACGAGTGCGAAGGCGAAAGATCGCAACGGCGTCGATGCGAGCATGGATGCGCGGCTCGACTTCGCGGGAACGCCCGGTCGCGTTCGCGCGGCAATGTGGGACCGCAAAGGGCTGGTGATCAGTGCCGAGGTGGTCGGCACGAAAGGTCGCATGAAGGTGCGGATGCCGTACGCGCCGCAGGTCCGTGGCCGCATCAAAGTCGACGGTCCTGACCTGCGCCTTCGCGAGCCGGCGCAGTCGAAAGCGAGCTACACGTTCCAGCTCGAAGACTTCCGTGACGCGGTCGTCTCGGGCGGGCCCAACATCACCGACAGCCATGCGGCGGTCGAGACGATGGAGACCATCGATGCGATCTACCTTGCTGCGGGGATGACGGTGCGGCAGCCGTCTTGACGGGCTATCCGCCGGGCGGTGGGGGGAGCAGGACGCGAACTCCCTTTTGGTCGAGCAGGTCGGCGAGGTCTGCCCGCGGCGCCAAGTCGGTGATCAAGAAGTCGGCGCCCTCGATCGGGGAGACCTGGGCGAAGAGCCGGCGCCCGAGCTTGGTCGAGTCGGCGAGGATCGCCGTTCGCGCGGCGCGCTGCATCATCTCGGTCATCATCGCGGCGTCGCCGAGGTTGCTGGTGGAATAGCCGCTGTCTGATACCGCGCCGACGGCGATCAGCGCGAGGTCGCATCGGATGTCGACCTCGGAGCCCCCCGATGTCATCTTGAAGGTAACGGGACCCGTGGTCGCCTGGGTGATCGTGCGCACCGCGCCACCGAACACGTACAGATCGCGGAAGCACTCGGGCGCGAGCTCGGCGGGGACGCGAAGGTTGTTGGTGGCGATGGTGAGCTCGCGGTGATTGCGGAGCGCGCGCGCCAGGGCCAGGGCCGTCGTTCCGGCGTTGATCATGATGACCATGCCATCTTCGACGAGCTCGGCCGCCACCGCGGCGATGGCTTCCTTCTCCGCGGTCTGCATGCGCAGCCGCACCTCGAGGTCCCGGTCGTTGCGAGGACGCTCGCTCACGCTCACCGCGCCACCATGCGTGCGGACGACGAGTCCCTCGAGGTCGAGCTGGTCGAGATCACGGCGAACGGTGTCGATGGAAACCTCGAAGCGCTCGGCGAGCATCGCTACCGTTACCTGACCGGCCTCGGTCACGAACGCGGCGAGGTCGGCCTTCCGGCCCGCGGGAAGTCGGCGCGACGACGCCGAGTTCATGGGTTCCACGAGGTATCTCTAACACAGGCTTGCCGTTATACGCGAGTTTCTGACACCAATAGAGCTGAACCGAGCGCAAAACCGCACTTGACCGCCCGCAGCGCGGGGTCTATCGTTCTGAGAAGTCGCACGAAAGTGCACATAACAGCGTGAAACAGCAACTCTCATTGAGGAGAAGAATGAGCAAGGAAGCTCGCAGGGGCAGTACAGCCCTGAAGATCACTGCCGGCTTGATCGCCGGGGCGACGATGGTCGCCATGGCTGGATGCTCGACCGGCGGGTCCGACGGCGCAGACGGCGACGTCACCATCGAATTCGCCCAGTGGTGGGAACCGGAGCTGCCCGAGGGCGCCTTCCGCGACCTCATGGACAAGTTCGAGGCCGAGAACCCCGGAATCAAGGTGGACCTGCTCAGCGGTCCCTACGCATCCACCAAAGAGCAGCTGTTCGCCGGCGCCGCGTCGGGCACGATGTCTGACGTCGTCGGGCTCGACGGTGCCTGGGTCAGTGACTTCGCCAAGCAGGGCGCGATCGCCGACCTCACCGCGCTCATGGCCGAACAGGGGATGGACGACAGCGACCTGGCCAGCCAGATCCAGATCGACGGCGCGACCTACATGATCCCGGTCGTCAACTTCGTCTACCCGATGTTCACCAACACCGACCTGCTCGCCGCGGCCGGAGTCGACGCTCCCCCCGCCACTCGCTCCGAATTCACCGCCGCAGCCCAGGCCATCACGGCCGGCGGCGCGGCAAGCGGCTGGGTCCTGCCCCTGTCACTCGAGGCGCCCAACGGCATCCAGAACGACGTCATGTCGTGGAACTGGGCTTCTGGCGGCTCGATGCTGACGGCCGACGGCAAGCCCGACCTCACCAACGACTCGGTCAAGAGCACCATCGACTACGTCAAGAGCCTCTGGGACGACGGCGTCATCGCCCCCGGATCGTTCACGATGAAGGAGCAGGACAAGGTCGAGGAGTTCACGAACGGCCGCGTCGGAATGATGATCGACTCGCTGTCGCACATCAACCTGATCCAAGAGAACAACCCCGACCTCAACTTCACGATCTCGGCGATTCCCGCCGAGGACGGCTACGACGGCGCTCGCGGCATCCCGTACGCGTCGTGGGGCATCGGGGTCTCGGACAGTTCTGAGCACAAGGCCGAGGCGCTGAAGCTCGTGCAGTTCCTGATGAGCACCGACATCAACTCCGAACTGTCGACGATCGCGAACGCGTTCCCGGGCAACAAGCAGTCCACGCCCGAGTTCGGCGAAGGCAAGGAGCTGTTCGAGCAGGCATTCGCCATCTACCAGAGCGGCTACCCGGCCAACGAGTTCACCGGGCTCCCGGTGGCCGAAGACCTGATGCGCCAGTTCGACACCGAGTTCCAGAAGGTGCTCTCGGGCGACGGGACGGTCGACGACATGCTCGACACCGTTGAGGCGTCCTGGCTGGATTCCTTCTAACCCGTTCCAGGATCCACCTGGGCCGCACCGCACCCGGTGCGGTGCGGCCCACCACCTGTTTCATCTGAGAGGTCTGATCCGCGTGACAATCGCACACGCCGGTACCCGGCAGCGTCGCCGGTCCCTCGGCCGCCGCGCGGAGCCCTACGCGTTCATCGCGCCGACCGCACTCCTGATGATCGTGCTGATGCTCGTGCCGATCGTGATCGTCATCGGCTACTCGTTCATGGACAACGTGATCCTGAACAAGAATCCCGAGCTGATCGGGCTCGACAACTACATCGAGATCGTCACTGACCCGGCGTTCGTCGTCGCGATCCGCAACACGCTGGTATTCGTCGGGGCCAGCGTTGTCGCCCACCTCATCCTGGGCCTCGTCTTCGCGATGCTGCTGAACTCGCGGCTGCTCGGCCGCTGGGTCACCGCCATCTTCCGCAGCATCTTCATCCTGCCGTGGCTGTTCACGGCCGCCATCGTCGCCGTCCTGTGGCGCATGCTGCTTTCGCCGAACGGCGTCGTCAACTTCCTGCTCTCGCAGGTGCACCTGGCCAACGCAGACACGGAGTGGCTGTCGTCGCCGGCCCTCGCGCTGGGTGCCGTCACGTTCATCAACATCTGGTCGGGCTACCCGTTCTTCATGGTGAGCATGCTCGCCGGACTCCAGGGGATTCCCGGCGACCTCTATGAAGCGGCGACGGTGGATGGGGCCAACGGCTGGCAGCGCTTCTGGAATGTCACGCTGCCCCAGTTGCGCCCGATCATCATCGCGATGATGCTGCTCGACTTCATCTGGACGTCTCAGCAGTTCGCGCTGATCTGGGGCACCACCGGCGGCGGGCCGATTGATGCCACCGAGATGCTCAGCACGTACACCTACAAGCTCGCCTTCGCCAAGTACGAGTTCGCTCTCGCGTCGACCAGCGCCGTTCTCGTGCTGCTGCTGTCGATGGTGCTCGCGTTCTTCTACGTGCGCCACCAGCGTGGGAGGGACTGACCGTGACCAGGAAACTGACCAGCGCCACCCGGCTCACCCTCAGCCGGATAGGCGTGCTCGTCGGGCTGCTGCTCGGGGCCGCGTTCGCCGGACTGCCGGTGCTCTGGATGCTGTCGAGCTCGTTCAAGTCGAACACGCAGATCTTCGAGTTCCCGCCGCGTCTGATCACTGAGACCTTCTCGTTCGACGCGTACGCCTCGATCTTCGCCGACCCGGTGAAGGTGCGGTTCTTCATCAACAGCTACGTGATCGCCGGGGCCGTCACGCTATTGACGCTGTTCGTCGCGATCCTCGCCGCCTACGCCTTCAGTCGTTTCGAGTTCCGCTTCAAGCGCCCGCTCAACATGATCATCGTGAGCGTGCAGGCCGTGCCGCCGATCACGCTGCTGATTCCGTACTTCGGCCTGGTGGTCACGCTCCAGCTCTACAACACCTACGCCGGCCTGATATTGACCTACATGGTGTTCACGCTGCCCTACGCGATCATCATGATGACCGGCTACTTCAACACCCTGCCCCGGGAACTGGATGAAGCGGTGCGGGTCGACGGGGCCGGATCGTGGACCGCGCTCTGGCGGATTCTGGTGCCGATCTCGGTGCCGGGGATCGTCTCTGTCGGCATCTACACCTTCATGCTCTCGTGGAACGAGTACCTGTTCGCTCTCACGCTGACCAAGACCAACGACATGCGAACGGTGCCTATCGGCATCCAGTTGTTGATGGGTCAGCACTCCTACGAGTGGAACGAAATGATGGCGATGAGCATTCTCGGGTCGGTCCCGGTGCTCGCGCTGTTCCTCTTCTTCCAGCGCTACTTCATCGGCGGACTCACGTCCGGTTCTGTCAAGAGCTGACGCCCGCACCCACGACCCACCACCAAAACAAGGAGAACCCTGCAGTGCTCATCAACGGCAAAGACCTTCTGGATGTCGCCCACGCGCACAACTTCGCGGTGCCGGCATTCAACATCAGCGACTGGGCGATGTTCACCGGCATCATGGACATCTGCGAAGAGAAGGACTCGCCCGTGATCATCGCGATCCACCCCGACGAGGTGAGCCATGTCACGACCGACCTCATCCAGGCGATCCGCTCTCGCGCCCACCGCTCGCATGTTCCGGTCGTCATCCACTGGGATCACGGCGGCACCTATGACCAGATGCTGACGGCGATCCAAGCCGGCTTCACCTCGGTCATGATCGATGCATCGATGCTGCCGTTCGATGAGAACGTGGCGATCACCAAGAAGGTCGTCGAGGCCGCCCATGCCGTCGGCGTCTCGGTGGAGGGCGAGCTGGGCACGATCGGGGCGAACGACAGCTACGGAGAGACCGGCGCGGCCGAGATCATCTACACCGATCCCGCCGACGCGGTGACCTTCGTCAAAGAGACCGGCGTTGACAGCCTCGCCGTCGCGATCGGCACCTCGCACGGCCTCTACCCGGCCGAGAAGAGTCCCGAACTCAAGCTCGATCTGCTCAAAGAGCTCAAGTCGGCCACCGGCATCCCGCTGGTCCTCCACGGCGGTTCCTCGAACCCGGACGAAGAGATCGGCAAGTCGGTCAAGCTCGGTGTGAACAAGATCAACATCTCGAGCGACATCAAGGTGGCGTACCACGAGAGCATGCGCCAGGTGCTCGGCACCGACGTCAAGCTGCGAGAGCCCAACTCGATCCAGCCGCAACCGATCGCCGCCATGAAGGTCGTCGCGGCACACAAGATCGACCTTTTCGACGCGGCCGGAAAGGCATCGCTCTACTAGCGCGGGGGCATTCCTGGAGCAGGATCACACTATGAGCGTGCGACTCGTTCTCGGCCTCGGCGGCACCGTCGACTTCGAGATCGTCTGGGACTCGGCGGTGTTCGAGCAGCTGATCGAGGAATACCGGATCGGCCCGGCCGACCTCGGTACCGATGTCGCCATCGTGGACGAGCGCACTCTCGTGATCACCATCCTCGCGTTCCTGGAGCTCGGTGCCGGAGGGGAGCGGTTCATCGCCTCCTCCGGCATCGTCCATCGCTTCGCCGCCCGATTCGATACCCGCGTCACCCTCGGAGGTACAGGTGTGCGGGCGGGCATCGCGATGGACAGCCTGGGCGTGCCGACCGTGCAGCATCTGGTGAGCATCGACGACAACGTGCGGCGGTTGCTTCCTCCGTCGATGCGCTGGATCTCGAGCGCGCACGAGGACACCCTCGATCCCCACCTGATCATCCAGTTCACGCAGGGCAGCCGCGTGCGCGCCGGCGACATCGACATCGTCGCACCGGCCGCGAACCGTCTCATCGTGGCGAACGACCCGCCCAACCGCGAGATGCGGCTGAGCCCCGACCTCACGGCCGAACTCGCCACCGCTGACGCGTTCCTCATCTCGGGTTTCAACACGATGACCGATGCCGCGTTGCTCGATGCCCGCCTCGAGGAGCTGGTGGCGGCGATGGAGGCCCTCCCACCCGACGCGCTGGTCTTCTACGAGGAGGCGGGCTTCTATGTGGACGCGTTCCGCGAGCGTGTCCGAGACGCGATCGTCGACCGCGTCGACATCTACAGCATGAACGAAGACGAGCTCGAGGAGTACGTGGGACGCCGCGTCGATCTGCTTGATCCGGATGCCGTGGCGGCCGCCGTCACCGACGTGCGTCAGACGGTCGCGGCCCCGACCCTCGTCGTGCACACGCGCCACTGGGCATTGGCGGTCGGTCCGCGAGCCGGCGCGTTCACCGAGGCGCTTCGTGGTGCCGTGACGATGGCCGCCACCCGGTATCGGTCGGGCGACGGACACACCGCGGCGCACTACGTCGAGACGAGTTCATTGCCGCTGCAGCCGGACGCGGTCACGTTCAGTGCGGCCGTGGAACAACGACTTCAGGATGCCGTGTGCGTCGCTGCGTTCGAACTCGACGCCCAGCACGCCACCACCGTCGGCCTCGGCGACACCTTCGTCGGAGGATTCCTGGCCGCCTGGTCGGAGTCAGGGCCTAGTGAGCGCCCTCTTCGCCATACGCGGTGATGCTGGGATCGTGATCGGTGGCTGATGTGCCGCGAGACTTGTTGCCGGCGCCCATGAACTTCTGCACCAAGCCCAGCACTGTTGCCTCGGGAACGGGCGGCGCGATCCCGCCGTCGTCGTCACCCTGCAAGCCGTCGGCCATCCCGTTTGTCTGATCGAATCCGAACGCCGTCATGCCCCAAGATTGCCGCGAGACCGCCGCGATCGTCAGGGTCGAAAGTCCCGACGAGTTCGGGGTTCAGACCGTGGCGAGCACTCCGGCGACCGAGTCGAGCGAGCCGGGCACCAGCGCGTAGTACGCCCACGTGCCGCGCTTGCTGCGGGTGAGGAACCCGGCCTCCGTCAGGATCTTGAGGTGGTGCGAGACCGTCGGCTGTGACAGCTCGAGCGGCTCCTGCAGGTCGCAGACGCACGCCTCTTGGTCGGCGTGCGACGCGACGATCGACAGGATGCGAAGGCGGGTCGGGTCGCCCAGCGCCTTGAATGTACGCGCGACGGCCTCGGCATCCTTCGCGGTGATGGTCTCTTGCGCGAGGGGTGTGCAGCAGGCGACGGGCATGACCCCATGCTCGCACAGTCCATCGAAGGATGTCTATATTGACGTTGTTCGATGGATGTTGCACACTGGCGACATGACGCTTCTCGATCTGACTCGTCCGCCGGTCTACAGCTCGCGGCTCAGCACGCTTCCCGTCGCCATCATCGGGGCCGGCCCGATCGGCCTCGCTGCCGCCGCGAACCTGGTCGAGCGCGGCATCGACTTCGTGATCTACGAGGCGGGCGACTCGATCGCCGACAGCATGCGCCAGTGGGGGCACATCCGGCTGTTCTCCCCGTGGAAGCACCTGGTCGACCCGGCGTCGCGTCGCCTCCTCGGAGCAGCCGGCTGGACGCACCCCGCCGAAGACGCCCTGCCGACCGGAGCCGAGCTGGTCGAGCACTACCTCGCACCGCTGGCCGCGCTCGACTCGATCGCCTCGCGCATCCATACCGGCGTGGAGGTGACCGACGTCGCTCGCGAGGGCATGGATCGCACCCGCACCTCCAACCGCCTCACGACTCCGTTCCTGCTGCGCTTGAACGACCACGGCGAGATCAGCGAGATCACGTCTCGCGCCGTCATCGATGCGTCGGGCACGTACCGGTCGCCGAACAGCCTCGCCTCGACCGGGCTCCAGCCGCTCGGACTTGCCGACGTTGCCGACCTCGTCAGTCAGGCGCTTCCGGATGTCGTCGGTCGCGATCGCATCCGCTTCGCCGGACGCCACACAACCGTGGTGGGTGCAGGGCATTCGGCGGCGAACACTCTGCTCAACCTCGCCGCGCTTGCCGAGCAGGAACCGGGCACCCGCATCACCTGGGTGATCCGCAACGCGTCCGCCGTACGCGTGACGACGTCGGCGGATGACGAGCTGGAGGCCCGCGCATCGCTCGGCGCCCGCGTGGACGCGCTGGTCGCATCCGGTCTCATCACGTTGCTCGATCGGTTCGAGATCGTGCGGCTGAACCGAAACGGCGACGGCGTCCGCATCGTCGGATCCCGCGCGGGAGAGATCGTCGACCACGACACCGACCTCGTCGTCAACGCGACGGGGTTCCGCCCTAACCTCGACATGCTGCGCGAGATGCGGCTCGAACTCGACGACATCGTCGAGGCTCCGAAGCGCCTGGCGCCCCTCATCGATCCCAACGTTCACACCTGTGGCACCGTCGAGCCTCACGGGTTCGCCGAACTGCAGCAGCCCGAGAACGGCTTCTTCCTCGCGGGGATGAAGAGCTACGGCCGGGCGCCGACGTTCCTCCTCGCGACCGGGTACGAGCAGGTGCGTTCGATCACCGCGTGGCTCGCGGGCGATATGGCCGCGGCGACGCAGGTGCAGCTGACTCTCCCCGCGACAGGAGTGTGCTCGACGTCGACCGGACCGGCCAGCACCTCGAGCTGCTGCTCGTGACCGTCCGCGCGATGCAGCTCGACGATTGGCCGCAGGTCGAGGCGATCTATCGCGAAGGCATCGACGCCGGCAATGCCACGTTCGAATCCGACCCGCCGACCTGGGAGGAGTTCGACGCGGGCAAGGTCCCGGATGCTCGCTTGGTCGCCGTCGAGGGTGATCGGGTCGTGGGGTGGGCAGCGGCGTCGCCGGTGTCGTCGCGCGCCGCGTATCGGGGTGTTATCGAGCATTCGGTCTATGTGACCGAGGCGGCCCAGGGCCGTGGTGTCGGACGTGAGTTGCTGGCTGCGTTCCTCGCTGCGGCCGACGCGGCCGGCTACTGGACCGTGCAGTCGAGCATCTTTCCCGAGAACCAGGCCAGCATCGCCCTCCACGAGAAGCAGGGCTTCCGGGTCGTCGGACAACGCGAGGGGATCGCGCTCATGACCTACGGACCGCACGCGGGCACCTGGCGAGACACGGTTCTCGTCGAGTGGCGCAGCGCTCGCAACGGGCGAGCCGGCTAGATCTCAGCCGCCACGACGGTGCCATTCACATCGCAGACCGCAGCGAGCGTGTTGTAGACGGTTCCGAAGTCGCGGAGATTCCGGTGGAGCAGATCGATCCGTCGCTCGGGCTCGCCCGTCGCGATGCGCAACTCGTACCGGATCTCGACGAATCGGGGCGGACTGTCTTGACGCACCGCGGTCACGTCGATCTCGGCGCGCTCGTACTCGAAACCGAGCAGCTGCCCTGCCCGCTCGAGGTTCTTGAGCAGACAGGCGGAGAAGGCTGCGGCGAGAAGCTCCGCTGGGCCCGGCAGCCCGGTCGGATCGCGCGCCCAGCCGCTGTCCACCTGCAGTGTCTCGCTCGCGACGTCGATCTCGGCGGAGCCGTGCGCCACCGAGCGACCGTGCACCGAGTACGTCAACGGTGCGGTGCTCATCGTGTGTCCCTCACGTCGCCGGTGGCACGGGCGGAATTCCGCGCCGGTGGTCGGAGCGTATGGCAGGGCATCGTGAGCAGCCAGGGCCTTTGTGCCCGGCGCGCGCACATCTCATAGACTCCCGTCTATGACTTCGGCACCGTCCGCACCGGGTCGCGCAAGCGCGGAGGTCATCGCGCGCGGGTTGCGGGCGGTCGCGGATCCGACGCGGCTGCAGGTTCTTCGCCTGATCCTCGCGTCGCCGGAGGGGCGCCGCGCAGTCACCGAGCTTGCTCGAGAACTTGGGCTCACTCAGCCGACGCTCTCCCATCACCTTCGGGTTCTCGCAGACGAGGGTCTGGTGACCAGGACCCAGGACGGCCGCCGCGCCTGGTACTCGATCGCCCGGGACCGTCTGGCAGAAGTGCACGACGCCATCGGCGCGGACGCTGACCCAAGCGCCGTCGACCCCCCGCTGCTTCGCAGGATCGCGGCCGACTTGTCCCTGCGCTTCACGGGCGTCTTCTCGGCCGAAACCGTCGAGAAGTACGTTACCGAGAGCTACCATCTCCTGGCTCAGCGGGCGAAGATCACGCGCCACCTTCCGTCGCTGACGTCGCGGTTCGCGGCAGACCGGCTTCGCTCCCTCGCCGATGCTGACGGGCTCGCGGTCGATGCGATCCCCGACGTTCTCTTCGTGTGTGTTCAGAACGCGGGGCGGTCGCAGCTGGCCAGCGCAATCCTCCGCTCGCTTGCTGGCGACCGCGTTCGCGTGCTGACAGCGGGATCGGAACCGTCCGCATCCATCGACCCGCTGATCATCACCGCGCTTGACGAGATCGGGGTGCCCGTCGGCGGGGAGTTCCCGAAGCCACTGACCGACGAGGTGGTGCGCGCTGCCGACTTCGTCATCACCATGGGATGCGGTGACGCCTGTCCGATCTATCCGGGTCGTCGCTACCTCGACTGGGACCTTCCCGACCCTGCCGGGCTCACACTCGCGGGCGTGCGCCAGGTGCGCGACACGATCGATGGGCACGTCCGGCGACTACTCGCCGAGATGAACTTCTCGTGACATGGTTCCCCGTACATAGATCGCCGTCTATGCTTTAGCCATGACAGAGAAGCCCACAGTCCTGTTCGTCTGCATTCACAACGCGGGCCGTTCGCAGATGGCCGCCGGCTACGCACGCGCCCTCTCCGGTGGGGCGGTCGAGGTGCTCTCCGGTGGGTCCGAGCCGGGCGATCAGATCAACCCGATCGCCATCCAGGCCATGGCAGAAGAGGACATCGATATCTCAGAGGCGGTGCCGCAGCTGATGACGACCGAGCAGGTTCGCGAGTCAGACGTGGTGATCACTATGGGGTGCGGCGACGTCTGCCCGATCTTCCCGGGCAAGCGCTACGAAGACTGGGAGCTGACCGACCCGAAGGGCAAACCCCTCGACGAGGTTCGTGTCATTCGCGACGACATCAAGCGGCGTGTCCAGGACCTGCTGGCCGAGATCCTTCCCGCGAAGGTCTGAGGGTGGACCTGGACCGCGACCGCTCCCCGGCTGCGGTGCTCTGGCGCCGCGCCGCCGCCGAGTTCATCGGAACAGGTTTGCTGGTGACGATCGTCGTCGGATCGGGGATCATGGCGTCGCGACTCTCGCCCGACGACGTCGGCCTGCAGTTGCTCGAGAACAGTCTCGCCACGGCTCTCGGTCTCGGCGTGCTGATCCTGGTCTTCGGCCCGGTCTCGGGTTCACATTTCAACCCGGTCGTCTCCATCGTCGATGCGGTTGCCGGCCGGGGGTCCGGGCTGCGGCCACGTCAACTGCTCGCCTATCTGCTCGCGCAGGTGACAGGCGCGATCTGCGGGGCCCTGCTGGCGAACGCGATGTTCGGTGTGCCTACCTCCATCGCGACCAACGACCGTGTTGACCTAGGCCGTGTGATCGGCGAGGTGGTGGCGACGGCCGGCCTGCTCCTTGTCATACTCGGTCTGGCCCGCACCGCTCGACCCGGCATGATCGCGGCGAGTGTCGGCGCGTACATCGGCGCCGCGTACTGGTTCACCAGTTCGACCTCATTCGCGAACCCCGCGGTGACGATCGGCCGGATGTTCTCTGACACGTTCGCGGGCATCGCCCCGAGTTCGGCCGCGGCTTTCATCGCGGCCCAACTCGTCGGGGGCGCGATCGGGCTCGCCCTTGCCATCGCAATCTTCCCGCGGATCCCGCAGCGCAGTCACCCAGACCCCACCGTGCGGGCCTAACCGCGGGTGTTCAGCGGAGGCGCTCCTCCGCTTGTGCGCTCAGAAGCAGGTACGCGCTCGCCGTCCACGTGTAGGCGCGGTCCCGCAAGCCGTCGCCGGTCATGGCGTCGAAGTTCTCGGCGAAGCCCGAACGCTCGCACAGCGCGCGGAACCGCCGGCTGATCTCGTCGGCGAGCTCGATCTGTCCGGCACGGCGCAGACCGTCCTCGATCAGGATGGTCGACGGGGCCCAGACAGGTCCGCGCCAGTAGCCGTCTGCCTCGTAGTGCACGGAGTCCGGTCGCTCGGTTGCCAGACCCCATTCGGTGAGGTGGCCGCGGACGCCCTCGACGAGAGCGTCGAACACCTCCGTCGGTAGACGGTCGGCAGCCACGACGGCCATCAGGTTCAGCAGGCTCGTCGTCGTGCTCGCCCGTCCGGTTGCGGGATGTTTCGCGACGAACGCCTCGCCGTTCCACAACTCGAGAAGGGCCTGACCGAGTGCCGTCCGCTCGGTCTCCCAGCGCGCCACGTCGTGGCCGAGTTCTCGTCCGAGGTCGACCAACACATCTAGCTGGATGAGAAGGAACGCGGCGAGGTCGGGTGCCTCGACGACACGGTCGAGATCGAACATCGTCGAGTTGTCCCACCCGCTGTCGTTTCCGTGCTGGTAGTGCGGGAGGGCGTGGCCGGGCACGCGCCGGTGATCCAGCCAGAACAGCGTCCAGTTGCTGAGACGCTCGTACACCTCCTGCAGGCGCACGGTGTCGAGCCCTCCGACGAGTCGATCCCGCAGCTGCCGGAACGCCCAGCCGTGAATGGGCGGCTTGACGAAGTTGTCGAGCACCTCGGAATGGGTCACCGAGTCGGGGAGCCCCCCGAACTCGTCCTGCTGGTCGAAGACGACCAGGAACTGATCCATCGCCGCATCGGGCAGGCCCGAGGCCAGGGCGAGCGCGTTGAAGCAGTGGTCCCAGCTCCA
>JBDTQN010000036.1:0-14714 GCA_039932215.1 Pseudolysinimonas sp.
CCGCCTCCTGCACCAGGCGCGCCGCGTCGTTGATCTCGAAGATGCCGAGGTTCGATCCGCCCTGGATCGACAGCAGCACGCCGTGCGCGCCGTCGATGCTCGCCTCGAGCAGCGGGGATGCCACGGCCAGCTCGGCGGCCTTGATCGCGCGATCGGCGCCACGGCTGGCGCCGATGCCCATCAGGGCGGAGCCGGCGCCGGACATGACCGACTTCACGTCGGCGAAGTCGAGGTTGATGAGGCCGGGCGTGGTGATCAGATCGGTGATGCCCTGCACCCCGGCCAGCAGAACCTGGTCGGCCGTGGAGAACGCCTCGAGCATGCTGATGCCGCGATCGCTGATCTCGAGCAGACGGTCGTTGGGCACCACGATGAGCGTGTCGACCTCGCTCTTGAGTGCCGAGACCCCGACCTCGGCCTGCGCGGAACGCCGCTTGCCTTCGAAGCCGAACGGCTTGGTGACCACACCGATGGTGAGCGCACCGATCGACTTGGCGATGCGCGCGACGACGGGGGCGCCGCCGGTGCCGGTGCCACCACCCTCGCCTGCCGTCACGAAGACCATGTCGGCGCCCGCGAGGGCCTCCTCGATCTCTTCCGCGTGATCCTCCGCCGCGCGACGACCCACCTCGGGGTCGGCGCCCGCGCCGAGGCCGCGGGTCAGTTCACGACCGACGTCGAGCTTCACGTCGGCGTCGCTCATCAGCAGCGCTTGCGCGTCGGTGTTGATGGCGATGAACTCCACGCCGCGCAGGCCCAGTTCGATCATGCGGTTGACCGCGTTGACCCCGCCGCCGCCGATGCCGACGACCTTGATCACCGCGAGGTAGTTCTGATTCGATGTCACGTCCGGCCTCCGTGGGGAAAGTCTCAACCTCTACTTGAAGTTCAGAGTCTTTCTCAGTACCATGTTCGGTTCCTCACGGTACGGTCGTACCCCGCTTCGGAGCCGTAGGTCCACGCGCGTGTCGCGCCTTTCCCAGGGATTGGCGATGCGATCAATCCTTGCGGAACACGCCGATGCCCGGAGCCGAGACGTCGTACTCCCCCGGCCCGTCGGCCGCGTGCAGTGCGATCAGCCCCGCGAGCACAGCCGCCTTCTCAGTCGAGCCGTCGGCACTGCCCCACACCACGCGCTGCGCAGATCCGGTCAGCGTGAGGGTCACGTCGTCGCGCGTCCGGGCCGAAATGGTCAGCACCTGGCCCGCGACCGAGGGCGGCAGCGCAAGCAGCACCTCGGCCATCGAGCGGAACCCCGCACCCGACGTGTCGTCGTCCGGGTCGAGTTCCATGAGCGGATACCCCGCGGGTTGCGTGACCGTCGTGTCGATGACCACCCCGGCCGGGTCGACCAGCCGGTAGCCGTCGGCCGCCGAGATCACCCCGATCGGCGCGCGCTCCACGATGTGGATCAGCAGAGTTCCGGGGGGCACCAGCTCGGTGACATAGCTGCGGATCAGGGTGAACTCGCCCAGCTCATTCCGGATGCGGCCCTCATCGAGCAGAGCGAGGGGCGTGCCGAGTTGGCCGTCGACCGCGTCGACGAGTGCGGCTGGGTCGAGCCGCTGCGTGCCGTCGATGGTGACCGTGCGCAGCGCGAGGATCGGCGAGAAGACGGCGGTCACGACCAGCCCGCTCAGCAGCACCAGCACGATCGCGCCGGACGCCCAGCCGATGCGCCGGCGGCGGGCGGAGCGGGTGAAGCGGCGCACTTCGGCTCGCTCCTCCCGCTTGCGGCGGCGGTCGGCGGCCGCGAACTCGGCCCGAGCGCTGCGCGGGCGGGCGGCTCCGTCGACGCCGGGACGCGCCCTCCGCGGTGTCTGCGCGGGAGCGTTGGCCGGCGCAGCGGCTTTGGTCGGCGCAGAGGCTTTGGCCGGCGCGGGCTCAGGGGTCGCCCGAGCGGGCGTCGTCGGGCGCGGTGCCGACCGCGCAGGTTTCGCGGCGCGCGGGGTGCGGGTCTCGCGTGAGGGCGGCGGTGGCTGCTGCCGCCCCCCGTCGAACCCCTCGGGACGCTTCACTTCTCGAGCGAGCCCAGGATCTGCGGGATGATGCGATACACGTCGCCGCAACTGAGCGTCATCACGAGGTCGCCCTCGCGAGCGTAGGCCGCGACGTGATCGGCGGCCGTCTGCCAGTCGGGCAGGTATTCCACATGAGATGCGTCGGCGAACCGGTCGGCGACCAGGGCGCCGGTGACGCCGGGAACCGGATCTTCCCGCGCACCGTAGACGTCGAGCACGATCGTGTGGTCGGCGAGGCGCTCGTAGGCCTCGGCGAACTCCCCTGCCATCATCTGCGTGCGGCTGTACAGGTGCGGCTGGTGCACAGCGATGACCCGGCCCGCGCCGACCACCGAGCGGGCGGTCTGCAGCGCCGCCTCGACCTCCGTGGGGTGATGCGCGTAGTCGTCATAGACGCTCACGCCGCGGACCGTGCCGTGCAGTTCGAACCGGCGCCCGGTGCCGGTGAACGTCTCGAGGGCGCCGATCACCGCCTGCGGGTCGTGCCCGAGCCCGACCAGCACGGTGAAGGCACCGGCGGCGTTGAGTGCGTTGTGGGCTCCAGGGACGGCGAGCTGCACCGCGTGCTCGACTCCATCGTGGGTGAGCGTGAAACCGACCGGACCCTCGGTGCCGATCGCCGAAACGCGGACGTCGGCCGACGCGGCCGTTCCGAACGTGAGCACTCGTTTGCCAGTGAGGCGCGCGGTCACCGCGACGGTTCCCGGATCGTCGCTCGACGCGACAACGAACTCCGACGCGCGCTGGGCGAAGGCGACGAACGCGTCCTCGAACGCCTCCTGGGTGCCGAAGTGGTCGAGGTGATCGGCGTCGACATTGGTGATCAGCGCGACCGCGGTGTCGTACAGCAAGAACGACCCGTCGGACTCATCCGCCTCGACGACGAACAACTCGCCGGTTCCCGTCGCCGAGCTGCGTCCGAGACCCGCGATCACGCCTCCGTTGACGAAGCTCGGGTCGGCTCCCAGCTCGCGCAAGGCGGTCACGATCATGCCGGTGGAGGTGGTTTTGCCGTGCGCGCCGGCGACCGCCACGAGGCGCTGCCGGTTGATGAGCCAGGCGAGCGCCTGCGACCGGTGCAGCACCGGGATGCCATGGGCCAGCGCGTACTGGTATTCGGGGTTGTCCTGCCAGAGGGCGCCCGTCACGACGAGGGTGTCGGCGTCGCCGACGTTCGCGGCATCGTGACCGATCGCCACCGTCGCCCCGGCTTCACGCAGCTCGCGCACGGCATCCGTGTCGCGCAGATCGGATCCGCTGACGGTGTACCCGGCGTCGAGGAAGAGTCTCGCGATGCCGCTCATGCCCGAGCCGCCGATCCCGGTGAAATGCAGCGCGCCGAGTTCGGCCGGCAACGGCATCGACAGGTCGGGTTTGATCACCTGAACACGCTACCTGCGTCGGGCATCGCGCGCCGCGAGCACCAGATCGACCATCCGGTCCGCGCCGTCGCGGTGGCCGACGCTCGCGATGCGCGGAGCCATGTCGGCGACGCGTGCGCGATCGCGCAGCAACGGCACGAGGGTCGACGCGATCCAGCCGGGGGTGAACTCCGCGTCGCGCACGAGCACCGCGCCACCCGCGTCGACCGCGTCCCGCGCGTTGAGCGCTTGCTCGCCGTTTCCGACGGGGTAGGGCACGAACACCGCGGGAAGCCCGACGGCCGCGAGTTCGCTCACAGTCGCCGATCCGGCCCGCGAGATCGCCAGGTCGCTGGCGGCCAGGGCCAGATCCATGCGGTCGGTGTACTCGACGAGCCGGTATCCGGCCGACTGCGGGTCGGCGATCGTGCCGCGCAGTCCGCCGCTGAGATGCAGCACCTGCCAGCCGGTGCCCGTGATCACGGCGGCGGCCTCGACCACGGTGTCGTTGATGCGCTTTGCTCCCGACGATCCGCCGGTGACCAGCAGAGTGGGGACCGCGGCATCGAGGCCGAACTCGCGGGCGCCGGCGTCGCGAGACGCGGCCCGGTCGAGCCGCTCGATCTCGGCCCTCAGCGGAAACCCGACCACGCGCGCGTGCCGCAGCCTCGTCGACGCGAACGTGACGCCGACGAAACGCGTCAGGCGCGCGCCCAGCCGGTTCGCCAGACCCGGTCGGGCATTCGCCTCGTGTACGGCGATCGGCACCCCCTCGCGTCGCGCGGCGCGGTAGGCCGGGGCCGATGCGTACCCGCCGAAGCCGACCACGACATCCACCCGCCTGTCGCGCAGATGGGCGCGCGTCGCCGCGATCGTGGCGCGCCACCGGCCGGGGAAGCGCAGCAGGTCGCCGTTCGGGCGGCGCGGGAACGGCGTGCGCGGGATCGTGAGCAGCTCGTAGCCGCGAGAGGGCACCAGGCGCGCCTCGAGCCCCTCGGCGGTTCCGAGAACGAGAACCGTCGCGCCCGGATCGCGGTCGCGCAGCCGGTCTGCAGTGGCGAGCAGCGGGTTGACGTGGCCGGCGGTACCCCCGCCGGCGAGCAGGTATACGGTCACCGGCGCGGTGCTCCGACGGGCTGCGGACGGTGCCGCGCGAACGACAGCACGACGCCAATCGCCGTGAGGGTCGTGATCAGCGCCGACCCACCGGCCGACACCAGGGGCAGCGGCACGCCGAGCACCGGCAGCATGCCGAGCACCACCGCGATGTTGACGAAGGCCTGGCCGATGATCCAGACCATCGCGGCGCTGACGGCGAGCTTGGCGAACGGGTCGCGTGACATCCGGATGATGCGGACGAAGCAGATCGCCAGCACCACGAACAGCGCGATGACCAGGATCGCCCCGACCATGCCGAGTTCTTCGCCGATGATCGCGAAGATGAAGTCGTTCGCTGCTTCAGGGATCCAGAACCACTTGCCCGACGAGTTGCCGAGTCCCACGCCGAACACCCCGCCGTGGGCGAGCGCCTCCCAGCCGTGGATCGACTGCCAGCAGTCGGTGGAGTACAACTGCGGGTTCGAGCACTGGTTCAGCCACGCGTCGATGCGGTTCGAGCGCGAGTCGCTGAACTGCACGGCAAGCAGCGCGACGATCGCCACACCGGCCAGGGCGGCGGCCAAGATGCGCAGCCGCACCCCGGCGAAGAAGAGCGCCCCGAACACGATCGCGAGGATGATCGTCGCCGTGCCGAGATCGTTGCCCGCCAGCACGAGGCCCACCGTGACCACCGTGATCGGCAGGATCGGTACCGCGACCTCACGCCACTCGTGCAGCGCATCGCCCTTGCGCGACAGCACCCACGCGAGCCAGAGCACCAGGGCGAGCTTGATCAGCTCGGACGGCTGCGCCGTGAACGAGCCCAGGTTGATCCAGTTGCGGTTCTGGCCGCGCTCGTAGCCGAGACCGGGAAGGAACACGAGCAATTCGAGGGCAACGGCGATGACCACCGCGGTGCCCGCCCAGCGACGCCAGAACGCCGCGGGCGCGCGCGCCGCGAGGAGCATCGCCGGGATCCCGACCAGCGCATACAGACCTTGACGCGTGGCCTGGGCGAAGAAGTCGCCGCCACCCGCGCGCGCCTCGATCGACGACGACGAGAGCACCATGATCAGTCCGAATACGACGAGGAACAGCGTGGTGCCGAGCAGCAAGAAGTACTCGGGGGTCTCGGCGTCGAACAGCTTGCGCACCGCCACGACGACGGTACGAGGGCGCTCCGCCTCGGGCTGAGGCTTACGGGGCTGGCGCTGCGGGGTCGGCCGGGCCGAGGTCGGGGGAATCCGTGTCATCGGCGGCCCCACCTCTCTCCAGATGTTCGCGCACCGCGTCGGCGAAGCGCTGTCCGCGGTCTGCGTAGCCCGTGAACTGATCGAACGATGCCGCGCTCGGCGCGAGCAGCACCACGTCTCCCGGCTGGGCGACGGATGCGGCGGCGCGGACGACCGCGGGCATCACCCCACCAGTCTCAGGCTCTTCGACCTCGATCAGCAGCACGCCGGGCGCGTGTCGCGCGAACGCCGCCCGCAGCACCTCCCGCTCACTTCCGATCAGGATGGCGGCCCGCAGCCGGGCGGCATGGCGCGCGATCAGCGGGGCAGGGTCGACATCTTTGAGTTGTCCGCCCGCGATCCAGACCACCGAGTCGAAGGCCGAGAGCGCCGCATGAGCCGCGTGCGCGTTCGTCGCCTTCGAGTCGTCGACCCAGATCACGCCCCGTGACTCGGCGACCCGTTCGGTGCGATGCGAGTCGACGCGGAATGCGCGAATCGCATCCCGGATCGCCGTCGGCGGCACGTCCGCCGCGCGCGCCAGGGCCGACGCCGCCAGCACGTTCTGGATCGAGTGGGGGGCGTCGAGCCCCGATTCGCGCAGGTCGTCCATCGTCGCGAGCTCGAGCGCGGCGTGGTGCCGGTCATCGAGGAAGGCCCGGTCGACCAGGATCCCCTCCACGATGCCGACGTCGCTCGGCCCGGGAATCGTCGCGCCGAAGCCGATCGCGCGCGCGCCCTCCAACACCTCGGCCTCTTCGACCATGGTGCGGGTGGCCTCGTCGGCGAGGTTGTAGACGCAGGCGACCCGCGTGTTCTCGTAGACGCGCGCCTTCGCGTCCCGATACGCCTGGGCGCTGCCATGCCAGTCGAAGTGGTCGTCGGCAAGGTTCAGACAGGTCGCGGCGAGCGGCGAGACCAGACCGTGCATCCAGTGCAGCTGGTAGCTCGAGAGCTCGACCACCAGCACGTCGAAACCGCCGGGATCGCGGATCGCGTCCAGCACCGGCACACCGATGTTGCCGCAGGGCGCGGCCCGCAGCCCGCCCGCGACCAGCATGGTCGCCGTCAGCTGCGTCGTGGTCGTCTTGCCGTTCGTGCCCGTGATCAGGATCCAGTCCGCGGCCGTACCGTCGGCCCGGAGCACCTTGTCGCGCAGGCGCCAGGCCAGCTCGATGTCGCCCCAGACCGCGATACCGCGGCCTGCCGCCCAGAGCAGCAAGGGGTGGTCGGGGTGGTAGCCCGGAGACGCGATGACGAGTTCGGGATCGAATGCCGCGAGGGCGTCCTCCGACGTCTCGGCGAAGCGCGCGCCGATCACCTCGAGCAACCGCCGGCGCTCATCCTCGGCCGAATCGGCGAGCACGAGCACCTCGGCGCCGAGTTCGGCCAGCGTGTCTGCCGCCGCGAACCCGGTCACACCGAGCCCGAGCACGGCCACCCGCATATCGCGCCAGTCGGCGTTCCAGCTCGTCAGGTCGTCGAGGTCGGTCACGAGTCGCGGGTGATCCACTCGAGGTAGAACACGCCCACCCCGGCAGCGACGAACAGGGCGGCGATCAGCCAGAACCGGACGACGACCGTCACCTCGGCCCAGCCTTTCAGTTCGAAATGATGGTGCAGCGGGCTCATCAGGAAGATCCGCTTTCCACCGCTGATCTTGTAGTACGCGCGCTGCAGGATCACCGAGCCGGTGACGATCAGGTACAGCCCGCCGATCAGGAGCAGGAGCAACTCGGTTCGGCTGAGGATCGCCAGCGCCGCGAGAGCGCCGCCGAGACCCAGCGAGCCGGTGTCGCCCATGAAGATCTGCGCGGGCGACGTGTTCCACCACAGGAAGCCGATCAGCGCGCCACAGATCGCGGCCGCGATGACCGCGAGATCGAGTGGATCGCGTACGTCGTAGCAGGTGGCCCGGTTGACGTCCTCGGCCAGCTTGTTGAAGCACGACTGGTTGGCCTGCCAGAACCCGATGAAGATGTAGGCCGAGATCGCGAAGATCGCCGAGCCGCTCGCCAGGCCGTCAAGCCCGTCGGCGACGTTCACCCCGTTCGAGGCGCTGACGGCGATCAGGTTCACCCAGATGATGAACAACGCGATGCCGATCGGCACGCCGAACGCGAACAGGTTGAGCCAGGGCACATCGCGCACGACCGAGATGTAGTGCGATCCGGGCGTGTTGCCGTTCTCATCGCGGAAGACCTCGCTCACCGCGAGGATCGCGAAGATCGACCCGATGATCACCTGGCCGAGAATCTTCGACCAGCCGCCCAGCCCCAGGCTGCGCTGCTTGCGCGTCTTGAGGAAGTCATCGAGGAACCCGATGAGTCCCATTCCGCCCATCATGCCGATGACGAGCACCGCGACCATCGTCCACGGGATTCCCGAGACCAGGTGGCCGACGAGGTAACCGAGGATCGCGCCGGTGATGAAGATGATGCCGCCCATCGTGGGCGTGCCACGCTTCGTGTGATGGGTCTGCGGACCGTCGTCGCGGATGAACTGGCCCCAGTTGAGCCGTTTGAACAGCCGGATGAAAAGCGGCGTGGTGAACAGCGTGAAGAACAGCGAGAACGCGCCGGCGACCAGAAGCGCGATCACGGGGTGACGCCTCCGATCCGGTCACCGAGGAAGCGCAGCCCCGCGGACTTGGACGACTTCACGAGAACGACATCCCCGGGCCGGAGTTCTTCACGCAGAAGATCGTATGCCGCGTCGACATCGGTCACGAGCACCGACTCCCCGTCCCATGAGCCTTCGAGTCCGGCAGCGAGGTGGATGTGACGGGCGCGCTCACCAACGACGATCAGCTTTGCGATGTTGAGCCGCACCGCCAGGCGGCCGAGCCGGTCGTGCTCGTCCTGCGCGTACTCCCCCAGCTCGGCCATCTCGCCCAGCACCGCCACCGACCGCTGTCCGGGGCCCACGATCTGCGCCAGCGTCTTGAGGGCAGCGGCGGTCGAATCGGGGCTGGCGTTGTACGCGTCGTTGATGACGACGACACCCTCGCCGGGCTCGAGCACCTCCATGCGCCACCTCTCGGCGCGGGGCACCGACTCGATCGCGGTGATCGCGCGTTCCAGCGGGATGCCGAACTCACGAGCGACCGCGAGGGTCGCGAGGGCGTTCGACACGTGGTGCTCGCCGAGAATGCGCAGCCGCACCGGAAGCCGCCGCCCATCGGCCACCAGGGTGAACGAGGTGCCGGTCGCCGCGGTCTCGATGTCGTCGGCGCGCAGGTCGGCATCCGGGCTCGTCCCGAACCACACGACCCGGGCCGCGGTCTGCGCCGACATCGCCGCCACGCGCGCGTCGTCGCGATTCAGTACGGCCACAGCGGTGTCAGGCAGTTCGGTCACCATCTCGGCCTTGGCGCGTTGCACGCCCTCGACGCCGCCGAACTCGCCCGCGTGTGCCAGGCCGACCTTCAACACGACGCCGACGTCGGGCGTGACGATGGAGATCAGCCGGGCGATCTCGCCGACGTGACTCGCGCCCATCTCGACGATCAAGAATTCAGTGGTGTCGTCGACGCCCAGCATCGAGATCGGAGCGCCGACGTGGTTGTTGAACGATCCGGGCGGCGCGACTGTCTCGCCCTCGCCCTGCAACACAGCGCGCAGCAGGTTCTTGGTGGTGGTCTTGCCGTTCGAGCCCGTGATCGCGACGACGCGCAGCCGGCCGCCTGCCCGCACACGCGCCACCACGAGCCGTGCCAGGGCGGCGAGAGTCGCCACCCCGTCGGCCACCACGAGCACCGGGACAGAGAGGTCGAGGGGACGCTCGGACACCACCAGGGCCGCCCCCGCCTCCGCGGCGGCAGGGGCGAACAACGCACCATCTGTCGTCTCGCCCGGGAGAGCGAAGAAGATCGATCCCGACTCGACCAGCCGCGAGTCCGTCTGCACGCTGCCCGACACCGTCGACTCGGCGCCGATCCCGGAGGGCAGCACCAGATCGCCCTCGAGGGCCGCAGCCACCTCGACCAGGCTGAGTGAGATCACGCCCAGCCCGCCTCGCGCAGCGCGGCACGCGCCAGCTCACGAGCCGAATACGGGGTGCGCACGCCTTCGATGTCGCGGTAGTCCTGATGGCCGGGGCCGGCCCACAGGATCGAATCGCCCTCGCGCGCCAACGAGACTGCTTTCACGATGGCGGCCTCGGGCGGACTGACCTCGTAGATCTCTTGCGGCTGATCCGCGGCCAGCGCTGCGCCCTCGAGCAGGGTCGCGCGGATCGATGCCGGGTTCTCGAAGCGCGGATGGTGATCGGTGATCACGAGGATGTCGCTGCCCTGAGCGGCCACACGCGCCATCTCGTGACGTTTGGTGGCATCCCGGTCTCCGTCGGCGCCGAAGACCATGATCGTGCGGCCGCTGGTGAACTTGCGCACTGCGCCGAGGGTGTTCTCGAACGCGTCGGGGCTGTGGCCGAAGTCGACGTACACGCTGGGGCCGCGGTCGCCCGAGACCCGCTCGGTACGTCCCGGCAGGTAGGCCTGGATGCCGGCGTCGCCCTCCTCGTTCGGAACAGCCAGCGCCGCGCCGATCGCCTCGAGTTCGATCCCGGCCTCGACGAGCATCACGATGGCCAGTGCGGCGTTCGCCGCCATGTGCCAGCCGATGAGCGGCTCCCTCGTGACGAGCGAACGACCCTCAGGACCGGTGAGCCGGAACTCGGTGTACACCGGCGTCTCGTCGAGCACCTCGACGACCCACTCGGCCGACTCGACGTCGGCGGGCGTTGCGTGACCGACGGTCGCGATGGTCGTGACCGGGATGCGCGACTCCTCGACGACGCGTGCGCCGTATGCGGTGTCGAGGCAGACCACTCCGCGTTTCGCGCGGTCGGGTTGGAAGAGCGGAAGCTTCGCCCGGAAGTACTCCTCCATGTCGGCGTAGTCATCGAGATGGTCGTGGCTGAGGTTCGTGAAGGCGGCGACGTCGAACATCAGGCCGTCGACCCGACTCCAGGTGAGGGCCTGGGCGCTCACCTCGATCGCGACGGCGCGGACGGCCGACTCGCGCATCCGGGCCAGCAGCGCGTGCATCTCGCTCGCCTCGGGGGTGGTGAGCCTGCTGACGACCGTGAGGTCGGCGATGTGGCGTTCGGCGGTCGAACTGAGCCCGGTGACGTAGCCGAGCTGGCGCAGGATGGCCTCGAGCAGGTACGACGTCGAGGTCTTGCCGTTCGTGCCCGTCGTGCCGAACAGCAGCGGGGTGTTCTCGGCGGTGCGGTACACCCATGCCGCGATGTCGCCGAGTGCGCCGCGGGGGTTGTCGACGAGCACGATCGGCAGGCCGGTCGGCTCCGCCAGATCGGCACCCGCGCTGTCGGTCACGATCGCGACGGCGCCGGCGTCCGCGGCATCCTGAGCGTAGGAGGCGCCGTGCACGTTCTTGCCGGGCAGAGCGGCGAAGAGGTCGCCCGGTTGCACCTCGGTCGTCCGGACCGTCACGCCGGTCACCTCGACGCCGTCCAGGTCTCCGCGGTGCTCGAGCCCGAACTCTTGCACCAGGCGTGCCAGAGCCCGGGGTGCCGGGTGCTCGGGTCGCAGGACCGGGGGGATCCGCGCACTCACGTGGCCCTGCCTCCTACCAAGTCGTGGGCAGACTCGGCGCTCCATCCGCGTTGGGCGTGATCCGGAAGGTCTTGATGACCTGCTTCATGATCGCGTTGAAAGCGGGCGCCGCGGCTGCGGAAGTCCTCATCGTATCGGGCTTCGCGAAGGTCACGACAATGGCGTACTGCGGATCGCCCGCCGGGATCAGTCCCGCGACCGACACGATGCGGTCGTTGCCGTAGGTGCCGTTCTCGGCGACCTCGGCGGTTCCGGTCTTCGCGGCGACCCGATAGCCGGGGATCTTGATGACGTCGCGGATGAGGCCCTCTTGGGCGGTCATCTCCATCATCTGCACGGTGGTGTCGGCGGCGGACTCGCTCACGACGCGCAGGCCCTCGGTCGACGGCTTCTGCGTCCAGGTGCCGTCCGGCGACTCGCAGCCGTCGACGAGCGTGAGCGGCATGCGCACACCACCGTTGCCGATGGTCTGGTACAGCCCGGCGATCTGCGCGCTGGTGGCCGACATTCCCTGGCCGAACTGCTGCGCCAGGTTGGTGATCGAGTCGGTCTGGTCGAGCGGCAGAACCAAACCGTTCTCCTCGCCGAGAAAGTCGACGGCGGTGTCGGAGTTGAAACCGAACGCCTCGAGGTACTTGTGACGCGCCTTCAGGCTGAGGTTCTGGCTCAGGATGGCGGTGCCGATGTTCGAGGACTGCACGAGAACGCCGGTGGCGGTCAGGTTGAGGTCGCCGTGGGCCCAGGAGTCTTTGATCGACGACCCCTCGGGGAGTCCCTGCGTGTAGATGCCGGGAACCGTCAACTGCGTCGTCGGCGTGATCTTGCCCTGGTCGAGCAGCGAGGCGAAGGTCGCCACCTTGATGACCGATCCCGGCTCGAACGGCGCGGTGAAGCTGCGTGCGCCCATGTCGGCGACGGCCACGCCGTCGACGTTGTTCGGGTCGACGGTGGGCCAGTCCGCGGCAGCCATGATGCGTCCGGTCTTCACGTCGACGACCATCGCGGTGCCCCAGTCGGCGCCCAGGGCGGTGCCCTGCTCCGCCAGAACCTGCTGCGCGTACCACTGCAGATCGGAGTCGATGGTGAGGTGGATCGTGCCGCCGTCCTTCGCCTCCGTGTCGACGATGGTCGAGCCCGGCAGCCGGACCCCGTCGGCGCTCGACTCGTACGTCGAGGTGCCGTCAGTGGATGCCAGGCAGGCGTCCTGCTTGAGCTCGGTACCCGCCAGCGGCCCATCGGTGCCGATGAATCCGATCAGGTTGCCGGCGATCGCACCGCTCGGGTACGTGCGGGCAGGGTGCAGGTTGCTGTACACCCAGGGGATCTGCAACGAGCGAACCTTCTTGAAAACATCGAGGGTGACGGCCTTCTGGAGGTACTCGAAGTCGGAGTCGGGGTTGGCCGCGAGGGTCTGATAGATGGCGTTCGGATCGGCGCCCGTGAGGTCGGCGATCGCCTGGATCGCCTCGGTGGTCGGAACCTCGACGCGCTCCCCGTCTTTCGTCATCCAGGTCGTGTCGAGCTCGGCGTTCTTGGGCGACGCCGTGATGTCGAACCGCTCGACGCTGTCGGCGAGCACGTCGCCATTGGCGTCGACGATGCTGCCGCGCACCCCGTATGTGGTCACCGGGATCGTGCGGCGGGCTTCGGCGTCGTCGGTCAGGTCTTGTGCCCGCACCACCTGGATGTCGACCAGACGGATCACGAACGCGCCCACGATCGCGAAGACGACGAGCACCGTGAGCGCCAGCCGGCGCTTGGTCGCTCGCGTGTTGATGACCATCAGTGGGTCGCCGGTGACGGAATCGTTCCGGGAGTGGCTGTCGCGCCCGTCGTGGTCTCGGAGGCCGTGACCCCGATCAGAGTCGAACCACCGGTGTCACCGGATGCCGCCTCGGCCTCGCGCGCTGCTGCCAGTGCGACCGGGTCGATGACCGTCGACCCGTCGAGCAGAGAGTTCGCCACGAGGTTGAGCGGAAGCGCTCCCGCCGTCGACCCTGCCCCGGTCACTCCCCCGCTGGTCACGTCGAGGAACATCGGGTTGCCGCTGGCCACCATGCCGAGGGCCTCGGCGTTGGCGGTGAGGTTCTGGGTCGAGCCGAGCACTTCGAGCTGCTCATCGAGCGCCTGCTCTTCGCGCAGCAGGTCGCGCTGATCGCTCTGGAGCCCCGAGATGTAGTACGCGCCATCAGCGAGCGCGAAGCTGAGCAGCAGCTGCACCAGCAGGATGCCGGCGATGCCGGACACCAGAACCACGACGTGGGCGACGCGTGGCCGGGCGCGGCGTTGCACGCGCGGCGCGATCTCGAGGTGCCGGCGCGGGGCCGGCGACTCCTCCGGGCGCAGGCGCGGGGGCCGGGCGTAGGCGAGGTTGCTCATGCCGCTCTCAGCCTCTCGGCCGCGCGCAGCCGCACCGGGGTCGAGCGCGGGTTGCGCTCGCGTTCGGCGTCATCGGCCTGCTCGGCGCCGCGCACGAGCAGCTTGAAGGTGGGCGCGTGCTCGGGCAGTTCGACAGGCAGTCCGCGCGGGGCGGTCGAGGTGGATCGCGCGGCCAGTTCGCGCTTGACGATGCGGTCTTCGAGAGATTGGTAGGCGAGCACGACGATCCGTCCGCCGACCTCGAGGGCGTCGAGGGCCGCCGGGATCGCGCGCTCGAGCGACACGAGCTCTTGGTTGACCTCGATACGCAGCGCCTGGAACACGCGCTTGGACTGGTGCCCCGCGCGGCGAAGCGCTGCCGGCGTGGCGGCGTCGATGAGTGCCACCAGTTCGGCGGAGGTCGTCAGAGGGCGACTATCGCGGCGCTCCACGATGCGCTGGGCGTAGCGCGGTGCGAGCTTCTCTTCGCCGTACTGGTAGAAGATGCGGCGCAGTTCGGACTCGGGGTACTCGGCGAGCACACGCGCGGCGGTGAGCGGCGCGGTGTCGTCCATCCGCATGTCGAGCGGGGCGTCCTTCGAATAGGAGAAGCCCCGCTCGACGCGGTCCAGCTGCATCGACGAGACGCCGAGATCGAAGAGCACGCCCGCTATTCCCCGAATGTCGAGCTCTTCCAGCACCTCCCCGATGCGGTCGTACACGGAATGAACGAGTCGGATGCGATCGCCGAAGCGTGCCAGTCGCTCACCCGAGAGGGCGAGCGCGTTCTGGTCGCGGTCGAGACCGATGTACTGGAGGCCGGGAAAGCGCTCGAGGAAGGCCTCGGCGTGACCGCCGAGACCGAGGGTGCCGTCGACCATGACCGCACCCGGCCGGTCGAGGGCGGGCGCGAGCAGCTCGATCGTGCGATCGAGAAAGACAGGGACATGCTCAGGGGGCGGCAGAGTTTCGGGCATACACGTCGCGCGCTTCGTGCCCCTCGGGCCTGATCCCCATCCGCTGCGACCTGTCTCCGGGGAAGTGGAGGCAGGGTGCGCGGCTG
>JBDTQN010000037.1:0-14625 GCA_039932215.1 Pseudolysinimonas sp.
GGGGCGGATGGTGACGATCTCGTCCTGCCCGATCTCCATCGCGCGCTTGGTGTGCTCGACGAACGCGGCGACGTCGCTGCCGAGGAAGTTCTCGCCCTCGCCCAGGCCGATCACCAGCGGGGAGTTGCGTCGGGCGCCGACGACGACGCCCGGAACGTCTTGGTGCATCACGAGGAGGGTGAAGGCACCCTCGAGCCGGGCGACCACGCGCTGCATGGCGACGGTCAGGTCGCCGGTCTTCTTGAAGACATCGCCGACCATCAGTGCCGCGACCTCGGTATCGGTCTCGCTCGTGAAGGTGGCCCCGGCATCCACCAGTTCTTGCTTCAGCTCGGCGAAGTTCTCGATGATGCCGTTGTGGATGAGGGCGAGCTTGCCGTCGTCACCGAGGTGCGGGTGCGCGTTGCCGTCGGTGGGGCCGCCGTGCGTTGCCCAGCGGGTGTGGCCGATGCCCGTGTGGCCGTCGGGCAGCGGGGCGTCGCCCAGGTCGTCGGCGAGGATGCCGAGCTTGCCGGCCCGCTTACGGGTGCCCAGGTGGCCGTCGTCAGTCAGCACGGCGATGCCGGCGGAGTCGTATCCGCGGTACTCGAGACGCTTCAGACCGCCCAGCAGCACGTCGATGGTGCTGTTCGGACCGACGTATCCCACGATTCCACACATGGGGTCGATTCTAGGCCGAGGCCCTGTGACTAGGCTTGCCGGGTGCCTGACTCCACTCCGTTCTTGGAGATCGATCGCGGGGATTGGGCCGAACTCGCACCGAGCATGCCGGTGGCCCTCGACGAGTCCGACCTTGTGCGACTGCGTGGCGTCGGCGAGTCCCTCGACCTGACCGAGGTGGCCGAGGTCTACCTGCCGCTCAGCCGCCTGCTCAACCTCTATGTCGCCGGCGCGCGCGCGACTCGGGATGCCACCCAGGCCTTCCTGCGCCAGAAACCCCAGCCGACCCCGTTCGTGATCGGCATCGCCGGATCGGTCGCCGTCGGCAAGTCGACCACCGCGCGCCTGCTGCAAGAGCTGCTGCGCCGCTGGGACGACACCCCGCGGGTAGAGCTGGTCACGACCGACGGGTTCCTGTGGCCCAACGCCGAGCTCGAGCGACGCGGACTGCTGCAGCGCAAAGGGTTCCCCGAGTCGTACGACCGCCGCTCGCTGACCCGCTTCGTGTCACGGGTGAAGAGCGGCGCGGCGTCGGTCAGGGCGCCCGTGTACTCGCACCTGGTGTACGACATCGTGCCGGGAGCCGAGATCGTCGTGAACCGGCCCGACGTGCTGATCGTCGAGGGGCTCAACGTGCTGCAGCCACCCGCGTCATCGGCGCACATCGCCGTCAGCGACCTGTTCGACTTCACCATCTACGTGGATGCCAGAACGGCCGACATCGAGCAGTGGTACGTCGACCGGTTCCTGCGCCTGCAGCGCGGGGCGTTCGCCGACCCGTCGTCGTACTTCCACCGCTACGCGACACTGTCGGAACCCGAAGCGATCGACCGCGCCATGTCGATCTGGGCCGAGATCAACGGCCCGAACCTCGAGCAGAACGTGTTGCCCACCCGTGCCCGCGCCGACCTCGTGCTGCGCAAGGGGGCGGATCACTCGGTCGCGTCGGTGCTGCTGCGCAAGGTCTAAGCGGGCTACATCCGCTCGAGCACGAACACCGGGATTTCGCGCGACGTCTTCTGCTGGTACTTCTCGTAGGCGGGCCACGTGGCGACCGCGCGCTCCCACCAGATCGCCTTCTCGTCGCCGTGCACCTCGCGGGCGAGGTAGTCGTGCTTCTCGGCGAGGTCTTGCAGTTCGACGTGCGGGTTCGCGGTGATGTTGAAATACCAGACCGGATGCTGGGGTGCGCCGCCGAGCGAGGCGACGACGGCGTAGCTGCCCTCGTGCTCGACGCGCATCAGGGCCGTCTTGCGCAGCATCCCGGACTTCGCTCCGACGCTGGTCAAGATGATGACGGGCCGCCCCTGCAGGTCGTTGGCCTCTCGGCCGTCGGTCTTCTCGTACTTCTCGGCCTGGCGCCGCGCCCAGCCGGACGTGCTGGGCAGATATTCACCTTCGAGTGGCATGCACCCTGTCTAGTCGAACGCGCTGCCGCTGCGCTGGAGTTGCTCCCCCGACAGCGTGTAGGTGAAGCTCGCGTCGTAGTACACGCCCGAGATCGACACGTTGATCTCGGGTGCCTCGTCAGCGAACCGACGGATCGACGGATAGATGGAGTCGACATCCTCGATCTGGGCTTCGTCCAGCGACTGCCGCACGACCTGCGCGACGACTGACATGTCCATGTCGCCCACGTCGAACAGCTCCTGCTGCAGGTCGCTCGGCTGGCTGTAGTCCGGGCCGACACGGCTCGCGTGCCCGTACTTCCATTCGAAGCGGTCGACCGTGTCGGCGCCGGGAGTCGTCGGCGCCGACACCGAGATGTACGAGTCGTAGAACAGGATCGATGTCACCTCGGTGCCGCCGATGACCTCGACCAGCTGATCCCACGCCTCCTGCTGGTGCAGGCCCGTACGCATGTCCCGCCCGTCGAACGGACGCCCCGCGGCGATGTCGCTCGCTATCCAGCCGATCGTGCCGTAGCTGGGCAGGAGGGCCAGGGCTGCCCCCGCCGCGATGGTCAGGATGCCGAGGGCACGCCACCAGACCGGCCTGCCCTGCGCGCCGCCCGGTTTCGCCGCCGCTCCGGGAGTAGGAGTCGGCGTCGGGCTCGCCCCGACGAGTTCGCCGTTCAGCACGACCCCGGCCGAGGGCTGCGCGGTCGACACCGGGTTGAGCACG
Organism: Pseudolysinimonas sp.; assembly: GCA_039932215.1. Classification (GTDB taxonomy): domain Bacteria; phylum Actinomycetota; class Actinomycetes; order Actinomycetales; family Microbacteriaceae; genus JBDSKH01. The sequence continues at coordinate 2,785 of JBDTQN010000037.1, forward strand.
GTTTCGGTCTGCGACGCCGGCGCTCCGGGAATCGTCGAGTTGATGCCGGGCGGGCGGCCCGCCTGGGTGAAGCTCGTGCGGCGGCGCGCGCCCACGCCGACCCCGATGACCATCGCGATCGTGAAGAGGACGGGCACGCCCACGGCGATGATGACGATGTACTTCTCGTCGCCCGTCACGATGCCCGCGATGATGAAACCGATCAGCGCACCGACGAGCAGCTGGATGACCTTGCCGGTCAGAACGCGTCTCATGCCCACGGCGGCGCGTCGTGCGGCACGAGCGCGTCTTGTGGGCTGCGGGTCGGCCCGGTGATCACCGCCACCTGGGGGGCGTCGTCACGCAATCTCACGACGCCGATGATCTCGCCGCCGCGCAGCACCCCGTCGCGGCGATGCACGCGGATCCGGTCGAGAGTGCGGTACGCCGGGGCGCGGGTGCCGTCGACCACCAGGTCGACGTCGTACACGTACGAGCCGTTGATCTGGGCGCCCGTCGGCACCGCAGTGAGCACCCGTGCGAAACCTTCCCGCCCGGCCGCCGCAGCCTCCGACACCTCGACCGGTCGCGCAGACCTGCCGAAGATCGGCAGCACGATGCCGAACACGCCGGTGATGATCGCGGCGATGAGGGCGAGCAGCGTGACGACGAAGATGACGAACCAGGCCGCCGGCGCCGAGCCCGGGCCGCCGATGAGCAGCAGCAACCCGAGGCCGAACCCGGCGATGACGAATCCGATGATGGACGCGATCGCGAGTCTGCGCCTCATGCGGCCAATGCTAGTGAGCGAGCCGCTCGCGCACCACGGCGGCGAGCGCTTCGCTGACCTCCTCGGCGATGGCCGCGTCTTCGGCCTCGACCATGACACGTACCAGCGGTTCCGTTCCCGACGGACGCAGCAGCACACGGCCGGCGGTGCCGAGGCGGTGTTCGGCCTCGGTGACCGCGGCGGCGATCGTCGCGTCGGACGCGAGCCCGTGGTGATCGACCCCGCGCACATTGACCAATACCTGCGGGTACACGGTCATCACTGACGCGAGTTCGGCCAGGGTCTTGCCCGTGCGCGCCATCTCGGCCGCGATCATCAGACCGGTCAGGATGCCATCGCCGGTCGTCGCATGCGAGGTGAAGATGATGTGACCCGACTGTTCGCCGCCGAGCGAGTAGCCATGCTCGTTGAGGGCCTCGAGCACGTAGCGGTCACCGACCGCGGTCTCGATCATGGTGATGCCCTGCTCGGCCATCGCGACGCGCAGGCCCAGATTGCTCATGACGGTCGCGACGAGGGTGTCGTCTTTCAGCATCCCGCGCGCCTTGAGCGAGACGGCGAGGATCGCCATCATGCGGTCGCCGTCGATCACCTCGCCGCGCGCGTCGATGGCGAGGCAGCGGTCGGCGTCGCCGTCATGCGCGATGCCCAGATCGGCGCCGTGCTCGAGCACGGCGGCGCGCAGTGGCCCGAGGTGCGTCGAGCCGACACCGTCGTTGATGTTGACACCGTCGGGGTCGTTGCCGATGACGGTGACCGTCGCCCCAGCGTCGGTGAACACCTGCGGCGAAACCGCCGCGGCCGCGCCATGGGCGGCGTCGATCACGACGTGCAGGCCGTCGAGCCGATCGTCGAGCGCGCCGAGCAGGTGGATGATGTAGCGGTCCTCCGCATCGGCGAAGCGCTGGATGCGCCCAACGTCGGCGCCCGTCGGGGTCAGCTTCTGGTCGGACATCGCCGCCTCGATGCGGTCTTCGACCTCGTCGGGCAGCTTCGTCCCCCCGATCGCGAAGAACTTGATCCCGTTGTCGGGTGCCGGGTTGTGGGATGCCGACACCATGACGCCGAAGTCGGCACGCACCGCTCCGACCAGGAACGCCGCCGCGGGGGTCGGGATCACGCCCGCGTCGAGCACGTCGACCCCGGAGCTCGCGAGGCCGGCCGCTACCGCTGCCGAGATGAACTCGCCGGAGACACGGGGGTCGCGCGCGAGCACGGCCGTCGGGCGCTTACCGGCAGCACGAAGCTCCTCGCCGTGGCGCCCGCCGGTGAGCACACGTGCGGCGGCCTGCGCCAGTTGCAGCGCCAGGTCGGCCGTGATGACCTCGCCGTTGGCGAGGCCGCGGACACCGTCTGTTCCGAAGAGTCGAGGCATGGTCGCTCGCGAGCGAGCCCGGATCAGCGCTTCGAGAACTGCGAGGCCTTGCGGGCCTTCTTGAGTCCGGCCTTCTTGCGCTCGATGACGCGGGCGTCACGGGTGAGGAAGCCGGCCTTCTTGAGGGCGGGACGGTTGTTCTCGCGGTCGATCTCGTTCAGCGAACGGGCGATCGCGAGACGCAGCGCGCCGGCCTGACCCGAGGGGCCGCCGCCAGTGATCTTGGCGATCACGTCGTAGCTGCCGAGCAGATCGAGGATCTTGAACGGGTCGTTGATGAGCTGCTGGTGCAGCTTGTTCGGGAAGTACTGCTCGAGCGTGCGGCCGTTCACCAGGAACGTGCCCGAGCCGGGGGTGATGCGCGCACGCGCGATCGCTTCTTTGCGGCGGCCGACGGCCGAGCCGGGGACGCTGAGCACCGGACGCGGGGCGCGGGGTGCCTCTTCGGCCGGGGTCTCGGTAGTGAACGTCGCGGGGGCGTCGGCGGCCGGGGCGGCCTCAGCGGCCGGGGCCTCAGCGACCGGCGCCTCGACTGCCGGTGCCTCGGCCGCGGGAGCCTCGGTTGCCGGTGCCTCGGTTACCGGTGCCTCGGCGGCCGGTGCCTCGGCTGCGGGAGCCTCGACGGGCTCGACGGTCGCGTCGGCCTCGGGAGCGGTGTCTTCGATCTTCGCCATGGTGTCTGTGTCCTTAAGAAGTCGTCAGCGGGGCGCTACTGCGCGACCTGGGTGAGGGTGTAGGTCTTGGGCTGCTGGGCTGCGTGCGGGTGCTCGGCGCCCGCGTAGACCTTCAGCTTCTTGATCTGGGCACGACCCAGCGAGTTCTTCGGCAGCATGCCGCGGATGGCCTTCTCGACCGCGCGGGTCGGGTGCTTCTCGAGCATCTCGACGTAGGTCTGCGCCGTCAGGCCGCCCGGGTAGCCCGAGTGGCGGTAGGCGAGCTTCTTCTCGAGCTTCTGGCCGGTCAGCGCGATCTTCTCCGCGTTGACGACAATGACGAAGTCACCCATGTCCATGTGCGGGGCGAAGGTCGGCTTGTGCTTGCCGCGCAGAATCGCAGCGGCGTGGCTGGCCAGACGGCCCAGGACGATGTCGGTGGCGTCGATGACGATCCACTCGCGCTGGATGTCCGCCGGCTTGGGGCTGAACGTACGCGTCACAGTACTTCTGCTTTCTCGAGGTGTTCGTGAATCCCGCTCCGGTGTGCGTTCGTCTCCGATGGAGGCGAACCCGACGGTGGAGGGCTCGGATGCTGCCACGCGCGTGCGGGCAACCTCCATAGGCTAGTCGATCTGTTGCGTTTGCGCCAAGTCGCGCCGTGCACGCGTCAGCTCTGCGCGCGAAGCGAGTTCATCATCAGGCGGATATCCGACCTCGACGAGTGTGAGGCCCTTGGCGGGCATGACCTTGAACTCGCTGGGTCGCTCCGCCGCATCCCGCAGTTCGGGCACGCGCGGGGCCGCCAGACGCCGCTCGCCGACCGCGACGCACGCACCCACCAGTGCACGCACCATGCTGTGGCAGAACGCATCGGCCTGCAGCCGGGCGCAGAGCACACCGTCGGCGTCTCGGATCCAGTCGAAGGCCTGCAGGGTACGGATCGTCGTCGCGCCGGGGCGGGGGCGGCAGAAGCTCGCGAAGTCATGCAGTCCCAGCAGGCTCTGGGCGGCATCCTGCATCGCCTCTGCGTCGAGAGCGGCCGGATACCAGAGCGTGTGGGTGCGCCGGCGCGGGTCATGAGTCGCGTCGGGGTCGGCGATCCGGTACTCGTAGCGGCGCCACAGGGCCGAGAACCGGGCATCGAATCCAGCGGGTGCCCGGTACGAGCGGATCACTCGCACGTCAGAGCTCAGGCCGGCGATGCCATTGAGCCGCGACGCCAGCGACTCGGCACCGGTAATGGCCTGGCGCGAGCCGCGCGCCGGACGCGCCAGCGTGTGAACCTGCGCCGGGTTCAGATCGACGTGGGCGACCTGACCGATCGCGTGCACGCCGACGTCGGTGCGCCCTGCGACGACAAGCCGCGGTTGCACGCCACTGCGGCGGAATATCGTCGCCAGAGCCTCCTCGAGCTGCCCCTGCACCGTGCGCTGGTTCGGCTGGCGCGCCCAGCCCGCGAACTCCGTGCCGTCGTACGAGATGTCGAGGCGGATGTGCCCCGAATCGGGCTCGCCGGTTTCCACCCGCCGAGTCTAGGCTGGGCGCGGAATCGTCGATGAAGCCCCATACCCTGCGCCTCGACCCCGCCACGGAACCCGGCCACCCGTCGACCCCGTTCCGCGTGACGGGGCTGGACGGCGTGCGCGCGATCGCCGTGCTGCTGGTGATCGTGTTCCACCTGAGTCCGGGCGCCGTCGTCGGCGGCTACCTCGGTGTCGATTTGTTCTTCGTGGTCAGCGGCTTCCTGATCACCTCACTGTTGCTGCGCGAGCGCGAGCGGAACGGCCGCATCGCGTTGAGCGCGTTCTGGCGCCGGCGGGCACGGCGGCTGCTTCCTGCGCTGGGCGTGCTGTTGCTGGTCTGTTGCACAGCCGCGTACTTCATCGGCGGGGATGTGCTGGTCGGTATTCGGCAGCAGGTGCTCGGCGCGGTGACCTTCAGCAGCAACTGGCTGTTCCTCGCCAACTCGTCGGACTACTTCGACTCGACGGTTCCCGAACTCTTCCGCAATCTCTGGTCGCTCGCCGTCGAAGAGCAGTTCTATCTGCTGTGGCCGCTGTTGCTGGTGCTCGTGCTGCTGCGCGTGCCCCGGTGGGTGCGCGTCACGGCCGCACTGCTGCTCGCTGCCGGATCGGCGGTCTGGATGGCGACGCTGTGGACGGCCGACAACGCCACCCGCGTCTACTACGGCACCGACACCCACTTCTTCGGACTCGCCCTCGGTGCCGCGCTGGCATTCGCCGCCGTGCACTGGTCGACCCACGCGCTGGAGTGGGCGCGGTGGAAGCGCACCGTGCTGGGATTTGCCGGACCGATCGCGCTCGCCGGCATCCTGGCCATCGCCGCGGTGATGCGCGAGGATTCGCCGATCCCGTTCCTCGGGGGCCTCTCGGTCGTCTCAGTGCTCAGTGCGATCGTCATCGCCACCCTGCTGGTGCCCGGCACCCCGCTCGCGCGACTGCTCGACCTCGCGCCGCTGCGCTGGGTCGGCGAACGCAGCTACGGGCTGTATCTGTGGCACTGGCCGGTCTTCCTGCTCGTCGTCGCGTCGCTGCCCGCCTGGGCGCGCGACGGCGTCAGCGGCTGGGGGCTCGGGGGCATCGCCTTGGCGATCACCGTGGCGGCCGCCGCGGTGTCGTACCAGTTCATCGAGCAGCCGATCCGGCGCAACGGGTTCCGCGCGACCTGGGCGGCCTTCGGGCAGTGGTTCGGTGGCACGCGGCATGCGCTTGTCGCGGGTGTCTGGGTGGTGGTGCTCGTGCTGGTCGGCGGCATCGGAACAACGGTGGCGCTGTCGTCCGAGCCTGAGGCCGGAGAGACCGAACTGCTCGTCGCGGCCGGGCAGGAGGCGCTGGCGCAGGCCGCCGCACAGTCGGCGAGCGCGACCCCCGAGCCGACCGGGGAACCGGGCTCCGTCGCCCCCGCCGACATCGACGCTCCGCCCCAGCCTGTTGGCGGTGACCAGATCACCGCCATCGGCGACTCGGTGATGCTGGCCGCGGCGCCGACGCTGCAAGAGAAGTTCCCCGGCATCTTCGTCGACGCGCAGGTGTCCAGGTCGATCTATGTCGCGCCCGACATGATCCGCTCGCTGCTGAGCGCGGGGCAGTTGCGGCCGGTGCTGGTGCTGGCGCTGGGGACGAACGGGCCGATCGACTACGACGTGCTGAACGAGATCCGCGACATCATCGGGCCGAAGCGGCAGATGGTCGTGGTCAACGTGCAGGCGCCGCGCAGCTGGAGCGACGGGGTCAACACCACGCTGTCGGTGTTCGCGCTGAACTACCGCAATGTCGAGCTGGCGAACTGGCACGACACCATCCAGCCCTCGCTGAACCTGCTCGCGGGCGACCAGATCCACTTCGGTTCGGCGGGAGCGACGGTCTTCAGCGCCACGATCCGTGATGCTTTGCAACGTTTAGCTGAGCTGCCACCGCTGCGCGACGACCGATCGGATCAGTCACTCCCCCGTCCTGTCTAGGCCTTGATCCGTCGTTATCGATTTGTGATACTACGGTCTACAACCGGGGAGCCCGACCCCACGACAAGGAGGTCGCATGTCTGACTCTGCCCCCGATTCGCGCGATTACACGGAGGTGGCGGAGTCTCCAGACTTCCGTGAGCTCCAGAGGCGGCATCGCAGCTTCGTGTTCCCGCTGGCCGTGCTGTTCCTCGTCTGGTACTTCCTCTACGTCTTGCTCGCCGCCTACGCGCGTGACTTCATGGCGACGCCGGTCTTCGGATCGGTGAACGTCGGACTGTTGTTCGGCCTCGGCCAGTTCGTCACGACGTTCGTGATCACCATGGCGTACGTGCGGTACGCGAACCGCAAACTCGACCCGCTGGCCGAGAAGCTGCGCGGCGAACTCGAGGGGAGCGAAACGAAATGACCGACAACAACCCCGTCCTCAACATCTCGATCTTCTTGGCGTTCGTCGTCATCACTCTCGTGATCGTGTTCCGCGCCTCGCGGAACAACAAGACCGCTGCCGACTACTACGCGGCCGGCCGCTCGTTCACCGGGCCGCAGAACGGTTTCGCGATCTCGGGCGACTACCTGTCGGCGGCATCGTTCCTCGGCATCTGCGGCGCGATCGCGGTCAACGGGTACGACGGCTTCCTGTACTCGATCGGATTCCTGGTCGCGTGGCTGGTGGCGCTGTTGCTCGTGGCCGAGCTCATGCGCAACACGGGCCGGTTCACGATGGCCGACGTGCTGTCGTTCCGGCTGAAGCAGGGTCCGGTGCGCACGGCGGCGGCGATCACCACGCTGGTGGTGTGCTTCTTCTACCTGCTGGCTCAGATGGCAGGCGCCGGAGGCCTCGTCGCGCTACTGCTCGGGATCGAGGGGCCCGTCAACGTGGGCATCGTGATCGCGGTGGTCGGCGTGCTGATGATTCTGTACGTGCTCATCGGTGGCATGCGCGGCACGACCTGGGTGCAGATCATCAAGGCGATCCTGCTCGTGGGCGGCGCACTCGTCATGACCGTCTGGGTGCTCGCGCTTCACGGGTTCAGCTTCTCGAACCTGCTGGATGACGCGGTCGCCACATTCGGCGCCAGCGACAAGGCGGCTGCGGCCGGCGTGACCGGCGAGGCGATCCTTGCTCCGGGGCTGCAGTTCGGGGCGAACCCGATCGACTTCGTGTCACTGGCGCTCGCGCTGGTGCTCGGCACGGCTGGCCTTCCTCACGTGCTGATGCGCTTCTACACGGTGCCATCGGCAAAGGAGGCCCGTCGAAGCGTCGTGTGGGCGATCTGGATCATCGGCATCTTCTACCTGTTCAGCCTGGTGCTCGGGTACGGCGCTGCGGCGCTGGTGGGTGTGGACACGATCCTGGCGGCCCCCGGCGGGGTGAACTCGGCGGCGCCACTTCTCGCGTTGCAACTGGGTGGCCCGATCCTGCTCGGCATCATCTCGGCGATCGCGTTCGCGACCATCCTCGCGGTGGTCGCCGGACTGACGATCACCGCGGCGACGTCGTTCGCGCATGACATCTACGCGAACGTGCTGAAGCGGGGCCAGGGCAAGTCCGGCTCGGTCGACGAGGTCAAGGTCGCTCGTCGCACGGTTGTCGTGATCGGTGTCGTCGCGATCCTCGGCGGCATCCTGGCGCAGGGGCAGAACATCGCGTTCCTGGTCGCCCTCGCGTTCGCCGTGGCGGCGAGCGCGAACCTGCCGACCATCCTGTTCTCGCTGTTCTGGAAGCGGTTCAACACCCGCGGTGCCGTGCTCTCGATGTACGGCGGGCTGATCACCGCGATCGTGCTGATCGTCTTCTCGCCCGCGGTATCGGGTGGCGCGACGCCGATGGTGCAGGGCGTCGACTTCCACTGGTTCCCGCTCAACAACCCGGGCATCATCTCGATCCCGGTCGGCTTCCTGCTGGCGATCATCGGCACGCTCACCGGCAAGCCTGACAGCGCGACGCTCGAGTCCGAGATGCGCGTGCGCGCGCTGACCGGCCACGGAGCAGAGAAGGCGACGGGGCACTAGGCAGCCGCAGCGAACGACATGTCCCCCTCCGGACCGCTGAAATTCCGCCTCAATTGAGGCGCAACTTCACCGGCTGCGAGGGGGACTTGTCGTTCGTCAATCCTTGAACCACCACTCGTCCTCGTCGGCGCGCGGTTCGATCTGCTCCCGTGTGCGGCCCCGCAATGCTTTGCGCCCCGCCCGGTGCAAGCGAGCTGGAGGCGGAGGCAGGAACTGGTCGTACGGCCAGCCGACGCGGTCTTCCCAGATCACAAACAGGCCCTCGACGCACGCATCGAGCCGGTGCAACGCATCCCAGGCGAGTCGATAGCGCCGCCCGACCCCACCGTGGCGGACTTCGACGAACTGCTCGTCCCTGAGCACGCGCAGGTGGTGGGAGAGCGCGGAGGGACTGATCGAGAACTCTGGACCGATCGCTTCGACGAGTTGGAACACGTAGTGCTCCCGTTTCGCGAGAAGTTCGACGATTCGCAAGCGGACGGGCTCGCCCAGCAACGTGAAGATATGCACGGGATTAGCCTGGACACATGGCTACGCCGTTCGATCCGATCCCCGAGCCGATGCTGGCCAAACCCGTGGCCGAGGTGCCTGGGAGCGACGGGTTGTCGTTCGAGCCCAAGTGGGACGGGTTCCGCGCCATCGTCGCGGTCTCCCCCGATGGCAAGGTCGAGATCGGCAGCCGCGGGGCGAAGCCGCTGACGCGGTACTTCCCCGAGCTGGTGGCCGAGTTCGAGCGGCAGTTGCCGAAAGGCACGGTCGTCGACGGCGAGATCATCGTGCGTATCGGCGATCCCGGCGATGAGCGCCTCGCCTGGGACCAACTCACCCAGCGCATCCACCCCGCCGACAGCCGCGTGCAGAAGCTCGCCGTCGAGACGCCGGCGTCGTTCGTCGGCTTCGACCTGCTCGCAGAAAAGGGCGACTCGCTGCTCGAGAAGCCGTTCTCCGAACGCCGCGCCGCGCTCGAACGGGTGCTCGCGAAGGCGGTGGCGCCCCTCCATCTCTCACAGACGACACAGGATGCCGAGGTCGCGCGCCGCTGGCTGGTCGAATTCGAGGGCGCCGGCCTCGATGGCGTCATCGCCAAACCACTCGACGCCACGTACCAGCCGAACAAGCGCACGATGCTCAAGATCAAGCACTCGCGAACCGCAGATGTCGTGCTGATCGCGTATCGCATCCACAAGTCAGGCCAGGGCGTGGGTTCGCTGCTGCTCGGGCTCTACACCGACGCGGGCGACCTGGTGCCCGTCGGCGGCGCATCGGCGTTCTCGAACGCGCGCCGGCTCGAGCTGATCGACGAACTCGCGCCGCTGGTCACCGGCACGGCCGAAGGCGAGCGCAGCCGATTCTCGGGCTCGAAGGACGTGTCGATGGTGACACTGCGGCCCGAGCGGGTGCTCGAGGTCAAGTACGACCAGCTCGAGGGCTGGCGCTTCCGGCACACTGTCCAGTTCCTGCGCTGGCGCGACGATCGGGACCCGAAGTCATGCACCTACGACCAGCTCGAGACGCCGGCCGCCTACGATCTCAGCTCGGTGCTTTCTTAGCCCGCGACGGCTGCACGCGCATCGGCTCACCCGGCATCTTCGGGTGCTCGGGAGGGTACGGCAGTTCGCCCTGGCCGTTGGAGACGTCGCGCTCCCACCACTGGAGCAGCACGTCGATGTTGCCGCGGTGCGCGCCGAAATCGGCCCACGGGTCGGTGCGACCCGGCACGGTGCGCACCGTGAACTGTGTCGAGTCCAAGCCCGGGACGACCTCGTCCCAGTCCAGCGGTGTCGAGACCGTCGCATCGGGGCGCGCCCGCGCGCTGTACGCCGCCGCGATGGTGCGGTCGCGAGCGGCCTGGTTGAAGTCGATGAAGACCTTCTCGCCGCGCTCCTCTTTCCACCACGCAGTGGTGACCGCGTCGGGCATGCGCCGTTCGAGTTCCCGCGCGGCAGAGATCACGGCGTGCCGCACGCCGATGAAGTCGTGTTGCGGCTCGATCGGCGCATAGACGTGCAGGCCGCGGTTGCCGGACGTCTTGATGAAGGCGGTGAGGCCCGCCTCCTGCAGAACGGAACGCAGCTCGAGCGCGGCGGGGATGGCATCCTGAAAATCGCGGCCGGGCTGCGGGTCGAGGTCGAGGCGCAACTGATCGGGATGGTCGATGTCGTCGGCGAGGGTCGGCCAGGGGTGGAAGACGATGGTGTTCATCTGCGCCATCCAGACGGCGGCGGCCGGTTCGTCGATCACCAGCATGGGATGCACGCGCCCGCTCGGGAATGTGACCTGCGTGGTGCGGATCCAGTCAGGGGCACCCTTCGGCGGGTTCTTCGAGAAGTACTGCTCGCCGTCGACCCCGTCGGGGTAGCGCTGCAGGGCGACCGGCCGGTTGCCGTTTGCCGCGACGAACGCATCACCGACCGCGACCAGGTACTCGGCGTACTCGAGCTTCGTGATGCCGAGCTCGGGCCAGAGCACGCGATTCGGGCTCGACACACGCATTTCGCGCGCACCGTTCGGACCGGGGACCTCGAGCGTCGTCGCCTCAGATGCCATGAGTCGAGCGTACGACGAAGGGCCCCCGCCGTAGCGAGGGCCCTTCGATCGTGAACTACTTGGACTCGTCGGTGACCGGGGTCTCTTCGACTTCCGCGGCTGCCTCGTCGGCGGCCTCGGCCTGCGTGGCCTCGGGCTCGACGTCGACAGTCTCTTCGACGGGAACCTCGGTGGCCTCGGTTGCCTCGGTGACATCGGCCTCGGTGGCCTCGGCGGTCTCCTCGGCCTTCTTGTCGGCGGGCTTCTTGTCGACGGTCACGTCGGCACGGGCGGCCGACTTCTTCGACGACGCGGGCTTCTTCGACACCGGCTCGAGCACCAGTTCGATGACCGCCATCGGAGCGTTGTCGCCCTTGCGGTAGCCGGTCTTCACGATGCGCGTGTAGCCGCCCTCACGGTCGGCCACCAGCGGCGCGATCTCGGTGAACAGCTCGTGCACCACGCCCTTGTCGTGGATGACCGTCAACACGCGACGACGCGCGTGCAGGTCGCCGCGCTTCGCGAACGTGATCAGGCGCTCGGCCAGCGGGCGGAGGCGCTTGGCCTTCGTCTCGGTGGTCTGAATGCTCTTGTGCGTGAACAACGCCGCGGCGAGGTTCGCGAGCAGCAGGCGCTCGTGCGCCGGACCACCGCCGAGGCGGGGACCCTTCGTAGGCTTGGGCATGGCTTAGTTCTCCAGGTTTTCGTCGTCGTATCCGCCGTAGAAGTGGGCGCCGTCGAAGCCGGGAACGCTGTCTTTCAGGGACAGGCCCATCTCGACGAGCTTGTCCTTCACTTCGTCGACCGACTTCTGGCCGAAGTTGCGGATGTTCATCAGCTGCGTCTCGGACAACGCGACGAGCTCGCTCACCGTGTTGATGCCCTCGCGCTTGAGGCAGTTGTAGCTGCGCACGCTGAGGTCGAGGTCCTCGATCGGCATGCTCAGTTCGCTCGACAGCACCGCGTCGACCGGCGCGGGGCCGATCTCGATGCCCTCGGCGGCCGAGTTCAGCTCGCG
>JBDTQN010000038.1:0-14401 GCA_039932215.1 Pseudolysinimonas sp.
GCTAAGGTGGAGAACCCGCAAGGGTTCCGAGGGTTCAAATCCCTCCGTCTCCGCTCCGAAAAGGCCTGATCAGAGCAACCTTCTCGCTCGCTCGATTGTCGTCGCTACCGTTCGCTACCGCAGTCCGTCCGAGGCTCTCCAGGTGAGCACCGGGGCTCGGACCGTTGCGAAGACGGGCGTGCCCTTCGGCGTTCCGAGGACGAGGTCCGCGATCAGGGTGCTGCCCGAAAGCGCCGCCTCGAGGTCGATGGGGCCGACGAAGCCGAGCTGCAATTTGACGCGGCCCCCCTTGCCGGTGGCCCAGCCGTGCGCGCTTCGACTGCCCCAGTTGAGATAGAGGAATCGCTCGCCCACTCGACCGAAAACGTAGGGGCCGCGGAAATCTCGGCCGGTGGCTTTCTCGACGACTTCGACGGTCGCGGAGAATTCGGCGGTAGCCCGCTCGGTGGAGACCAGGTCGACCACGTCCGTCCGGCTGCTGATGCCGAGGTGTCTCACGCCATTGAGACGGCACCACTCAACGGGGATGCCGACGGCGCGGATCTGAACGGAGATCTCTGTCATCGGATGATGTTCCTGTCTTGCCTCGCCTCAAGTTGCGAAGAATATTGGAGGGAGGTCACCGAGGCGTGGCGCGAACCGGGATAGCTAGACGCCCACCCGGTCGTACGCGTCCTGCCGTGTCTCCACGGCATCCATGTTCTCGACCGCCCACTGCTCGAGTGCGCGCAGGGGCAGTTGCAGCGAGCGCCCGAGGTCGGTCAGTTCGTACTCGACGTGCGGCGGAACCACCGGATACGCGGTGCGCTTGACGAAGCCGTCGCGCTCCAGCGAACGCAGCGTCTGGGTGAGCATCTTCTGCGAGATGCCTTCGACGGCGGTGGCGATCTCGGTGAACCGGCGGGGGCCGGTATCGAGCGCGCCGACAACGAGCACGGTCCAGCGGTCGCCGATGCGGTCGAGCAGGCGTCGCGACGGGCAGTCGCGGCGGTACGGGTCCCATGCGCCGACAGTCACTGTGTGGTTCCTCTCTTACTTCAAAGTGCCTACTCCCGCCCCTGACCAGAGCGGGTTAGCCTGGCTAGGTTACCAAAAGAGAGTTAGGGAGTCAGCATGTCTCGCATCACCATCCTCGGGGGCACCGGATACGCCGGAGCCGCCATCGTCGCCGAAGCGGCCCGACGGGGACACCAGGTCACCGCGGTCAGCCGTACCCAGCCTGCAGAGCCGATCGCCGGAGTCGAGTACGTGACGGGGTCGGTGCTCGATGCAGCGCTGTTGTCGACCGTTACCGCCGACCGTGACGTCGTGCTGAGCGCACTCTCACCGCGCGGCGACATGGCGGGCAAGCTCGAGGCTGCCATCGCCGACCTCGCCCGACGCTTCGACGGCACGCCCACCCGACTCGGTTACGTCGGCGGGGCCTCGTCGCTGCTCATCGAAGAGGGCGGCCCGCGCGTCTGGGATAAGACCAAGGACCACGTCCCCGATGAGGTCAAGCCCGAGATCGAGACCGGCATCCGCGTGCTCGACGACCTGCGCGCAACCCCCGAGACCCTCGACTGGTTCTATGTCAGCCCGCCCGAGAACTTCGGGTCCTGGGTTCCGGCGCCCGCCAAGGGCACCTACGAGCTCGGCGGCGACGTGCTGCTGCGGGATGACGCGGGAGAGTCGGTCATCTCGGCCAGCGACCTCGCCCTGGCCATCGTCGACGAGATCGAGACCCCGAAGCACCGTCGGCAGCGGTTCACCGCGCGGCACTAGGGCGCGAATCAGCCGACGCGACATCCAGGAGTGGCGGGCGCATGCCACAATGACGCCTATGTCTACGGTCGGCGAGGGGCCGCTCGTTCCCTCGCTGTCGAGGATAGCCGGGACCCGCAGCGGGTCCCCTCCGAACCTGCTGCTGATGGTGTTCGGCGACTACTGGATCGAGGCCGACGAGGGCATGCCATCGGCGGCTCTCGTCACGTTGCTCGCCGACTTCGGGGTCAACGATGCCGCGGCCCGCGCGGCGCTCAGCCGGATGGTGAAGCGCGGGCTGCTCGCCTCGTCGAAAGCCGGGAGGAACACCTCGTACCGGGCGACGATCCGAGCGCAAGAGATTTTGCGCTCGGCGTCGGGGCGAATCGCCGAGTTCGGTGACACCAGAACTTCGTGGGATGGCCTGTGGAGCATTGTCGCGTTCGACACGGCAGAGCGTGAACGTTCCCTGAGGGTGGCGACCCGCAATCGTCTGGCTTGGCTCGGGTTCGCGCCCCTCTACGACGAGGTGTGGATCTGTCCACACGATCGGCATGAGGAGGCGGTCGCGGCGCTGGCCGCGCTGGGGATCGAGGCGACAGCGTTCCAGGCGACGTTCGCCGCATCGGGTATTCCGACGCGTATGCCGCAGAACGCATGGAACCTCGATGAAGTCGCCCGGGAGTATCACGCCTTCATCGCCCGGGCCGAACAGGCCCTGCGCGAGTTCGAGGCCGGACGGTTGTCGCCGGCGACCGCTTTCGTCGAGCGCACCCGCATGCTCGAGGACTGGCTGGATCTGTCGGCTCGAGACCCGGAGCTGCCCGAGTCGATCCTGCCTCCCGGATGGCCGCGGGCTCACTCCCGCGAGCTGTTGCTTCGCGCGCACGGGGCGCTGGGTCCGCTGGCGACCGAGCGAGTCGGCGACGTCGTCGCAGCGTTCGATGTCGAGCTGGCGAAGCTCGTCGAGTGGCGGACCGCAGACGACTGGTCGCGACTCGCGCTCTGAGGCGCGCGGGGTCACCCGTTGACATGCATGACACGGCCTGACCATAATGGCCACTGCAATGTCATCTATTGCCCTCCTCCGCATTCAACGTCGAATGAAACGAGAACTCATGTCGAACCATCGCCGCTGGGGCATCGCCGCAGTCGCTGCCACCGCCCTTGTCCTCACCGGCTGCGCCGGCGGACCCGCCGCATCTCCTGAGCCCACCGACGATGGGGAACTTCGCTCGATCTCGGTGGCAGCGCTGCCGATCGTCGAAACCTCGGCGCTCTGGGGCGCCATCGACGCAGGCATCTTCGAGGATCACGGTCTCGATGTCGAAGTCATCCCCGCACAGGGCGGCGCTCAGGCCATTCCCGCGCTGCTCAGCGGCGACATCCAGTTCGCCATCGGTCAGCCGTTCGGGCCGTTCCGCGCCGAGCTGCAAGACCTGGGGGTCGTGATCCTCAACAACTACGCCAGCAGCCTCGAAACCGGCCGTGATGTCAACGCCGTCGTCGCATCGGCGGCGTCGGGAATCACCTCGATCGCCGACCTTGCCGGCAAGCGCGTCTCGGTCAACAGCCTGGGTGCGGCGGGCGACGTCACGATCATGGCCGCGGTAGAAGATGCGGGTGGCGATCCCTCGACGATCGAGTTCATCGAGGTGGCGTTCCCGGATGCCGCCGCTCAGCTCGAGGCGGGCAACATCGACGCCGCCTGGGTGCCCGAGCCGTTCGTGTCACAGATCGTCGCCGGAGGCGGCACACTCGTGATGCACCCGTATCAGGAGACCATCCCGGGCCTTCCGCTTCTGCTGAACTACACGACGGCCGAGCTGATCGCATCCGACCCCGCCCTGGTCGACGACTTCAGTGCCGCCATGGTCGAGGCTCTGGAATGGGCGACCGCCAACGAGGCCGACGTGCGTCAGGCGCTGCTTGACCACATGGAGTTGCCGGATGCCGTGGCAGAGTCGGTGCCGCTCCCGAACTTCACCGCAGAGCTCGACAAGGACAAGATCGAGAAGCTCGCGGAGCTCGCCGTCAAGCTCGGGGTGCTGCCTGAACTGCCGGACTTCTCCAAGCTCTACCGCTGACCCACACCTCGTGGCCGGATCATCCCTTGATCCGGCCACGAGGACCGACCCGACCGGAAGACCTATCGTGCCGACTCGCAGCCAGTCGCTCTCCATCGCCCTCGGCGCATGCGGCATCCTCGTCTTCCTGGTCGGCTGGCAGTTGATCCCTGCTCTCGGAATCATCAGCGCCGAGTACCTCCCCCCGCCCTCCGCGGTCGGCGGCGAGTTGATCGAACGCATCGGAGAGGCCTCTTTCTGGGAGGCGCTCGGCGACACCATGATCACGTGGGCCATCGGACTGGCGAGTGCACTGGTCGTCGCCTGCATCGTCGGCACGATCATCGGGCTCTCGCCGTTTCTGCGCCGTGCCACGCTCACGACCATCGAGTTCCTGAGGCCGATCCCGTCCGTCGCACTCATCCCGCTCGCGATCCTCACCTACGGCCTGAACCGCGAGGCCGCCCTCGTCATCGTGGTCTGGGCGACCTTCTGGCAGATCTTCATCCAGGTGCTCTATGGGGTGGCAGATGTGGACACGGTTGCGCGGGACACCGCGCGCAGCTTCGGTCTCGGCCGCCTGGCCCGTCTGCGCTACGTCGTCCTGCCGACCGCTCTCCCCTATCTCTCGACCGGATTGCGACTCGGAGGAGCCGTCGCGCTGATCCTCGCGATCACCTCTGAACTCGTCATCGGCAACCCCGGCCTGGGTCGCCTCATCGCGTTCTCGCGGTCGGTCGGCGACAGCGTGGGGCTCTACGCCCTGGTCGTCGTTGCGGGCATCCTCGGGCTCATCATCAATCTGGTGTTGCGCACGGTCGAGCGCCGGGTTCTCTCATGGCACCACAGCGTGCGCACAGAGGTGCTGCGATGACGGCCCGCCGGCTCGTCAATGGGGCGCTCTATTCGGTGGCCCTTCCCGTCCTCCTGCTTGCCGCCTGGGCTGCCTCTCCGCTGTTCGCCACCAATCGATTCTTTCCGCCACCTTCGCGGGTGGCCGAGGCGTTCGTGAAGACCTGGCTCAACGAGAGCTTCGTCGTCGATGTGCTGCCGAGCCTCGGGCGACTCGCGTTCGGCATCCTGATCTCCATCGTCCTCGGGATCGCCGTTGGCGCGCTGATCGGCTCGTTCCGGCACCTGCGGTCGTTCTCCGAACCCGTGCTCGAATTCTTCCGCGCCGTTCCGCCGCCGGTGCTGATCCCGGTCCTCGCGATCCTGCTCGGCATCAACGATCAGATGAAAGTCGCGGTCATCGTCTCGGGCGGGATCTGGCCGGTGTTGCTGAATGCGATCGAGGGGGTGCGTGGCATCGACCCGATCATGCGTGAGACCTCGCGGTCGTACGCGCTCGGTCCGGTCACGCGCCTGTTCTCCGTCGTGCTTCCCGGCGCTGCACCACAGATCATGACGGGGGTGCGCCAGTGCCTGTCGGTGTCGCTCATCCTCATGGTCATCTCAGAGATGTTCAACTCTTCGTCAGGCCTCGGGTACCGCATCTCGTACTTCCAGGCCAACTACCTCATCGCCGAAATGTGGAGCGGCATCTTGCTGCTTGGCCTCGTCGGCGTCACTCTTTCGGTGCTCTTCCAGATCGCCGAACGCATCGTTTTGAGCTGGTACCACGGATTGAAGGAGGTCGAGCGTGCCTGAGAGTCCGGTGCTGCTTCGCGTCGAGAAGTTGAAAAAGGTCTACGAGACGGGCCAGGGTGCGGTCGAGGCGATCGGCGACCTGACGTTTACGGTTCGCCGAGGTGAGCTGGTGTGCATCGTCGGGCCCTCCGGCGCCGGCAAGACGACGCTGCTGAAATGCATTGCGGGCTTGCTCGCGCCGACCTCTGGCTCGATCGAGCTCGACGGGGTGGCGGTCACCGCGCCCCCCAAGCGGATGGCGCTCGTCTTCCAGGAGTATGGACGCAGCCTGTTCCCCTGGCTCACGGTCGCCGCCAATGTCGGCCTCCCCCTGAAGAACAGTGGAGTATCGCGGGACCAGCGCATGGCGAAGGTGGAGCGCACCCTCTCGGCCGTCGGGCTCGACGGTCAAGGCGGCAAGTACCCGTGGCAACTCTCGGGAGGGATGCAGCAGCGCGTCGCGATCGCACGCGCCGTTGCGTACGACCCCGAGATCCTCGTGATGGACGAGCCGTTCGCCGCCGTCGACGCGCAGACTCGCGCAGACCTCGAAGATCTCGTGCGACAGCTGTGGTCGACGCTCGAGGTGACCGTGCTCTTCGTGACCCATGACATCGACGAGTCCGTCTATCTCGGCGAGCGGGTTCTCGTTCTTTCGAGTGCGCCCACGTTCGTGCAGGAGGTGGTCGAGATCGACCTTCCCCGCGAGCGCGACCAGCTCAGTACGCGCGCCGACCCCCGCTTCATCGAATTGCGCACCCACATTCTCGAGCAGATCCAGATAGCCAAGCGCGGCGATGCCCGCACGAAAGGGACAGCATGACTCTCGATGGCAAGGTGGCGATCGTCACCGGCAGCGGCCAGGGCCTCGGCCTCGCGTACGCACGAGAGCTGGCGCTCCAGGGCGCCGCTGTCGTCGTCAACGACGTGTCGGAGGCCGCAGCGAACGAGGCGGTCGAAACGATCACGGCCGGTGGCGGCCGGGCCGTCGCCGTCGTCGCGCCGGTAGGGACCACCGAGACCGCGCGCGCGCTCGTCCGCACGGCCATCGAGACGTACGGTCGCCTCGACATACTCGTCACCAACGCGGGCATCCTTCGCGACACGGTGCTGTGGAAGATGAGAGACGACGACTTCGATGCGGTGATCGGTGTTCACCTGCGCGGCACGTTCACGTGCGTACGTGAAGCCGCCGTGCACTTTCGTGAGACCGGAACGAAGGGCCGCATCATCTGCATCGGTTCGCCGACCGGTCAGCGCGGCAACTTCGGGCAGACGAACTACGCCGCCGCGAAAGCCGGCATCGTCGGGATGGTGCGCACCTGGGCCCTGGAGCTCAAGAAGTCCGAGATCACCGTCAACGCCGTCATCCCGGTCGCTGCGACGGCGATGACCGCGACGGTTCCGTATTTCGCGGCCGCCGTCGAGGCTGACGAGAAGGGCGAGAGCATGCCGGCGTTCTTCCGGCACGACCTCGGCTTCGGCACCGCCGACGACGTCTCGGGCCTGATCGCATATCTCGCCTCAGACGAGGCGGCGGGCGTCAGCGGCCAGGCCATCGGTGTGGGCGGCGACCGCCTGCAGCTCTGGAGCCACCCCGAGGCGGTCGTCACCGAGTATCGGGACGGCGGCTGGACCTTCGACGCGCTCGTAGAGTCGTTCCCGAGTCGGTTCGGTGATCGCTTGCAGAGCGTCGGCGAGACCTTCCCGCCGCTTCCGGACGACCTTCGTCGTGATCCGCCGGCGTCGTGAACGCGCGCTATGAAACACGCGTAGACGTCACCGCGATCGAGGCCCTCGACGTCCACGTGCATATCGAAGTCGACGATGATGGGCGCACGTCGCTGCCACCCGCGCTCGCAGAAGCGGCATCGTCGTACTTCAAGTCCGATGAGCGGCCGACGCTCGACGCCATCGCCGAGCTCTATCGCGAATTGCGGATGGCGGCCGTCGTATTCACGGTCGATGCACGCACAGCCCTCCGGCATCCACCGCTGGACAGCGCCGAGATCGCGCGCGGTGCCGCACGCAACGCCGACGTCCTGATCCCGTTCGGTTCCGTCGACCCGCGGATGGGCGCCGATGCGGTCGACCTCGCTCGTCGTCTCGGCGAGGAGTCGGGGGTGCGGGGCTTCAAACTGCACCCCACTGTGCAGGGCTTCGATCCGAGCGACGAGGTCTACTACCCGCTGTACGCCGAATTCGCCAGGCTCGGCGTGCCGATGCTCGTGCACACCGGACAGACCGGGATCGGCGCCGGCACCCGGGGCGGGGGAGGCTTGCGGCTCGGCTACTCGAACCCGATGCTGCTCGATGGCGTCGCCGCAGACTTTCCGGACCTCGATATCGTCTTCGCACACCCGTCGGTGCCGTGGCAGGACGAGGCGATCTCGATCGCGACCCACAAGTCGAACGTGTGGATCGATCTCTCGGGGTGGTCGCCCAAGTATTTTCCCGAAGCACTCGTGCGTGCAGCTCGGACCTACCTTCAGGACCGCGTGCTGTTCGGTTCCGACTTCCCGATGCTGCACCCCACGCGGTGGCGCGACGACTTCGCCGCGCATGGATTCGACGACACCGTGACCCGCAAGATTCTGCGTGACAATGCGATCCGGCTGCTCGGGCTCGGATCATGACGACCGGTTTCGACCCGTTCGGTTTCGCCAAACTGCTCGACGACGCCGAGCAGGCAGCTCTCGCGCGGCTGCGTGCCGTGCTCGACACCCAGGTCGAGCCCCTCGTGGCGGAGCACTGGGAGCGCGGCACATTTCCCGAGCAGATCATCGCCCCACTTGCGGCGCTGCGCATGATGGACCCGCCGGAATTCGCGGGGGCGACCGATGCCGACCATCCCCTGTTCCGGGGATTCCGCAACCTGGAGCTCGCGCGCACCGACGTCTCGGTGGCGACGTTCTACAACGGGCAGTCGGGGCTGTTCCGCACGAGCGTCGAACTCGGAGGCTCCGACTCGCAGGTCGCCGAGCTGGCCCCCCTCATTCGCACCTTCGAGCGACGTGGAGCGTTCGCGCTCACCGAACCGGACCACGGTTCCGACATCGCTCGTGGCATCGAGACGACGGCTCGCCGTGATGGTGACCAGTGGGTCATCGACGGGCGCAAACGCTGGATCGGTGGCGCGGCGCTCGCCGACATCATCGTGGTCTTCGCCCGCACCGATGACGGGGTCGGCGCGTTCCTGGTACCGCGTGACGCCCCCGGGCTGCAGATGACGCTGATGACGGGCAAGATCGCGCTTCGCATCGTGCAGAACTCCGACATCGACCTCACCGGGGTGCGTGTCCCGGATTCGGCGCGGCTCGAGCGGGTGCACACGTTCGCCGACGTCAGCCGCATGCTCGGGGCGATGCGGGCCGACGTGGCCTGGATCGCGGTCGGAGCCCAGGCCGGTGCCTTCGAGGCCGCCGCCGCGTACGCGAGCGGGCGACTGCAGTTCGGGCGAGCGATCGGCGGGTTCCAGCTCGTGCAGGAGAAGCTCGCAACGATGCTCGGTAACCTCACCGCATCCCTTGCCCTCACCGTGCGACTCACCCAGCGCCAAGCGGCGGGATCCGCAACCGACGAGGACTCCGCGCTCGTCAAGATGTGGACGGCGGCCCGAATGCGGGAGACGGTCGCGCTCGGTCGCGCGATCGCGGGCGGCAACGGCATCCTGCTCGAGCACCGGCTCGCTCGGTTCTTCGCCGACGCCGAGGCCGTCTATTCGTATGAAGGCACCCACGAGATCAACGCGCTTCTGGTCGGGCGGGGCATCACCGGCCTGAGCGCGTTCCGTTGACCACACCATCCGACAAGGAGAAACACCATGACCACCACGATCGACTACAGCGACCTGGCGACGGCCGCGGGCCGCGACCTCGGGTATTCGGAGTACCGGGAGATCACGCAGGAACGCATCAACACGTTCGCTGACGCCGCCGACGACCACCAGTGGATCCACGTGGACCCCGTCAAGGCGAAGGACGGGCCATTTGGTGTGCCCATTGCGCAGGGCTTCCTCACGCTGTCACTCGCGATCCCGTTCTGGACCGAGCTCTTCGACGTGACCGGGGTGACGACGAAGGTCAACTATGGACTCGAGAAGGTGCGGTTTCCATCTCCGGTACCGGTCGGCTCCCGCATCCGTATGAAGGCTGTCATCGCTGACGTCGAGGAGGTTTCGGGCGGCTATCAATTGACCGTCGACCAGACGATCGAGGTCGAAGGTGCCACCAAACCAGCCGTTGTGGCGCGCGGCGTGTACCGTTTCTACGCCTGAGCGCCGCCGCCGACGTTCGACCTCGACGAGGAGGGGTGCATGCAGTTCCGAGGAATCGGTTCCTGGCTGACCACGCGTGCCGTGAAATCCGCCGACGTCGTCGCGCTTGTGCACGGCGACGCCGAGAAGGTGACGTACGGCGAACTCGCTGACCGCGCGGCACGGTGGGCGGCGGTGCTGACGGCGCGCGGGATCCGTCCGGGGGAGCGGGTCGCGTTCCTCGGCGAGAACCAGCCGGCGTTCGTCGAGGTGCTGTTCGGCGCGGCTCGGGTCGGTGTCGTTTTCGTGCCCATCAACACCCGGCTCGCTGCGCCCGAGGTGGCGCACATCCTCGCCGACAGCGGCGCGCGGATGCTCGTTCACGACGACCGATCTGCGGTGGTGGCTGCCGAGGCTGCGGGAGAGCTCCCGCGTCTCGTCGTGGGAGCCGACGCGGATGCGGCGCTCGCCAGCGCAGAGACGGCGCCCGAGGCGATCGAGATGGGGTCCGATGATCCCGCCGTCATCCTGTACACCTCGGGAACGACGGGACGACCCAAAGGCGCAGTGCTCACCCACGGCAACCTCACCTGGAACAGCATCAACACCCTCGTCGATGTCGACATCGTCTCGAGCGACGTCGCCCTCATCATCTCGCCGCTCTTTCACGCGGCGTCACTCGGCATGGGACTTCTTCCCGCGGTGCTCAAGGGAGCGACAGTCGTGCTCGAACGGTCGTTCGATGCGGGACGCGCGTTGCGCATCATCCAGGATCACGGCGTCACGATGCTGAGCGGCGTGCCGACGACCTATCAGTTCATGGCCGAGCATCCCGATTGGGCGTCGACCGACATCTCGACCCTCGCGAAACTGACCTGCGGCGGGTCCCCCGTGCCCACTCGGGTGCTCGAGGCGTACGAAGAACGCGGGCTGTCGTTCTCGCAGGGGTACGGCCTGACGGAGACGTCGCCAGGGGCGACCTACCTGCCGGCGGCGCGCACCCGCGCGAAAAGAGGGTCCGCGGGGCAGCCGCACTTCTTCACCGGTGTGCGTGTTGTCGACGAGCACGGCTCGACGGTCGCGCCCGGCGAGGTCGGCGAGATCCAGGTGCGCGGCCCCAACGTGACTCCCGGCTACCACGGCAACCCGACGGCGACCGCGGAGGCGTTCACGGCAGACGGATGGTTCAAGACCGGTGACCTGGGGTCGCTTGATGATGAGGGCTATCTGTTCGTCGCCGATCGTCTGAAGGACATGATCATCTCGGGCGGCGAGAACATCTATCCGGCCGAGGTCGAGGACCTGATCCTCGGTCTCGAGGAGGTCACCGGCGCCGCGGTCATCGGGGTGCCCGACGAGCGCTGGGGAGAGACCCCGTGGGCAGTCGTGACCTTGCGCGAGGGCGCGGAGCTGTCGCTCGAGCGTCTGGCGGAGCACCTGACCGGCCGGGTCGCGCGGTACAAGATCCCGAAGCGTCTCGAGGTCGTCGACGAACTGCCACGCACGGCGTCCGGCAAGGTGCGCAAGCGCGATCTCCGCGAGCGCTTCGCAGGCGCCGAATCCGACGGAGCCTAGAAGACCTCGTCGACCAGCCGCAATCCACGCTCGGCCCAGGCGATCTCTTGGTTCGCCCGTGCAACCAGTCCTTCGTATGCGAACGCCTTGAACGCGACGATGCGTTTCCATTCGCGCTCGGGAAAGATGGCGAGCCGCCGCGCGACGACGGGGTGAGAGTGATCGAGGATCGACCGGAGCTGCTCCTGCCATTGTTCGCGCAGCTCACTGAAGTGGGCGCGATGAGCCTCGAGCTGGGCTCGCGCATGAGCGGCGTCGGTCCACTCGAAGTAGGCCGCCCGCAGGTGGGCGGGCTCCCGGTCTCGCGCATACGCCAACGGCTCGCTCATCCAGACGCGGAACGCTGCCTCGCCGCTCGGGGTGATCGCGTACGACGTCTTCGTGCCCTTCGTGCCCCACGGGATGGCGGTGCCCTCGATGAGTCCTGCCTGTTCCATGCGGCGCAACTCGGGGTAGATCTGCGAATCCGGGGCGTGCCAGACATGGCCGACCGAGCTGTGGAAGGCCTTGGCGATGTCGTACCCGGTCATCGGCTGCGCGGTCAGCAGCGCGAGGAGGGCGTACCGCAGGGCCATGGCTCGATTCTCGCCTGTCGTGGCGGCGCGTGGTTGCAACTCACTATCTCGATAGGTATTCTCGTCCCACCGCCGTCGTCGACAAAGGAGTCCGCGTGAAGGACAGCACGGTCGCCAAGATCCTCCCGTATCCGCTCAATGCCTGGTACGTCGCCGCGTGGGATCACGAGGTGACGCGCACGATCCTGGCGCGCACCATCGCGGGGCGCCCACTCGCGATCTACCGCACCGAAGACGGTCGGCCCGTTGCTCTGGCAGACGCCTGCTGGCACCGGCTCGCCCCGCTCTCGCTGGGCAAGCTCATCGGCAAGGAAGAGATCCAGTGCCCGTACCACGGCATCCGCTACAACGCTGCCGGCCGATGCACGTCGATGCCGGCCCAGGAGACCATCAACCCGAGCGCTACGGTGCCGTCGTTCCCTCTCGTCGAACGCTATCGATACGTGTGGATCTGGCTCGGCGACCCGACCCTCGCCGACCCCGACACCATCCCCGACATGCACCAGATGACCGACCCCGACTGGACCGGGGACGGACTCACGATCTACGCGCCCTGCAATTACCAGCTGGTGCTCGACAACCTGATGGATCTCACCCACGAAGAGTTCGTGCACGGTTCGAGCATCGGTCAGAAGGAGTTGAGCGACTCCGACTTCGTTGTCACCCACGATGACACCACCGTGACCGTGACCCGGTGGATGCTCGACATCGAGCCGCCCCCGTTCTGGCGCAAGAACATGCGAGACAAGTTTCCCGGCTACGAGGGGCGGGTCGATCGCTGGCAGATCATCCACTACGAGGCTCCGTCGACCATCTGCATCGACGTCGGAGTGGCGAAAGCGGGCACGGGTGCCCCCGAGGGGGACCGCAGCCAGGGGGTCAACGGCTACGTCATGAATACGATCTCGCCCGAGACGGACACGACGTGCCACTACTTCTGGTCGTTCCAGCGCAACTACCGTCTCGAGAGCCAACTCATCACGACGCAGCTGCGCGACGGAGTGCATGGCGTGTTCGGCGAGGACGAGGCGATGTTGAAGGCTCAACAGCGGGCCATCGACGCCAACCCGGACTACGAGTTCTACAGCCTCAACATCGACGCAGGCGGCATGTGGGTTCGGCGCCTGATCTCGCGAATGCTGGAGGCCGAAGGCCGCGTGTCGGCGGCGGGCGAGATGGGACCCGTGCGCACCGTGGGCTCCCCGATCTGATGGCCGCGACTCATGCCGCGGTCTGGCAGAGCGCTCGCGTGGTGGAAACGGACGAGCTGACCGGCGACATCCGCCGGATCGTGCTCGAGATGTCGAAGCCGGCGAAGGTCGAACCGGGCGCCCACCTGGATGTGCGCATTGACATCCACGGCGCGACCGACCGACGGTCGTATTCGATCGTCGACGCCACCCCCGACGGAAGTCGGGTCGCGCTGAGTGTGTACCGCTCGCCGGCCTCGCGTGGCGGGGCTGCGGTGATGCACGCCCTGCGGCGCGACGAGGTGGTGCAGGTCACCCAGCCGCTGCTCGACTTCCCGCTTCGGGTCGGCGCTCCCGCGTACGTGTTGCTCGCCGGCGGAATCGGGATCACCGCGATCGCCGGAATGGGCCGTCTGCTGAAGTCGATCGGCGCCGACTACCGGCTGATCTATGCCGGGCGCAGCCGCTCGGCCATGGCCTATCTCGATGCGTTGACCGCCGAACACGGCGACCGCCTCGAGGTGCACGTCGGTGACGAGGGCACGTCGCTGCAGGTTTCTCGACTGGTCGACGGACTCGATGAGGCAACCGAGCTGTACATGTGCGGACCGATCCGACTCATGGATGCCGTTCGCCGCGCCTGGATGGAACGCGAGCTCAGCATGCCCAACCTGCGCTTCGAGACGTTCGGCAACAGCGGGTGGTTCGCTGCCGGTACCTTCACCGTTCAGATTCCCACGATCGGGCTCGAGGTCGTCGTCAGACCGGGCGAGACGATGCTCGAGGCGCTTGAGGCCGCCGGCGCGGACATGATGTACGACTGCCGCAAGGGCGAATGCGGTCTGTGCGAGGTCCGTGTTCTGCACCTGGAGGGTGCGATCGACCACCGCGACGTCTTCTACAGCGAACGGCAGAAAGACGCGAAGAGCAAGATCTGCTGCTGCGTCTCGCGTGTGGCCGAGGTCCCGGCCGGACAGGCCGCTCGCGTGGTGATCGAGGCGACCTAGCCCTTCGCCGGCGTCCGGTTCTCTGCCGACACCAT
Organism: Pseudolysinimonas sp.; assembly: GCA_039932215.1. Classification (GTDB taxonomy): domain Bacteria; phylum Actinomycetota; class Actinomycetes; order Actinomycetales; family Microbacteriaceae; genus JBDSKH01. The sequence goes on from JBDTQN010000038.1 coordinate 14,076, forward strand.
CCACGCGAACTGCTCGAGCTTCTCGATGATGGTGTGCAAGATGTCCGCGCTGGTCGGGTCCTCTTCGTCGACCTGGTCGTGCACCTCGCGCATGGTGTGCACGACGGCTTCGAGCCGCTGCGTGACGAGGTCGATCACGTCGGAGGTCAGCACCTCGCCATTGGGGAACTCGGGCAGCGTCGTCGTCTCTGACACCGTGTCGCTGCGGCCGTCCGGGATGCCGTGGAGGGCTCGCATGCGTTCGGCCACCTCGTCGCTGAATTCGCGGGCGGCCTCGATGATCTCGTCGAGGATGCGGTGGGTGTCGCGGAAGTTCTTGCCCACCA